>JAISKY010000053.1 GCA_031260745.1 Oscillospiraceae bacterium | reverse complement strand
AAGGTAAAAACGAATTAGACCGTGAAGTTAAGGAACACGAGCGAGAGGTTCGCGAAAGGCGAAATGAACTTCAGCAGCACGAAAAAAGACTACAGCAAAAAGAGGAAAACCTCGACAGGAAAACAGACCAGCTTGAACGCCGCAATGAAACTTTGACGGTTAAACTAAAAGAAGCGGACGAGCTAAAGGTTAAAATGGAAACGCTCCGAACGGAGCAAATGGAAAAACTTCAGCAAATCTCCGGTTGGAGCATCGAACAGGCAAAAGATTATTTACTTCAAAAGGTTGAACAGGAGGTTACGCACGAAGCCGCGGTAAAAATTCGCGAGATTGAAGCCCGCGTTAAAGACGAAGCGGACGAGAAAGCCAGGGAGTACATTACAGCGGCGATTCAGCGTTTGTCGTCGGATTACATTACCGACGCGGCGGTTTCAACCGTACCGTTGCCGAACGACGAGATGAAAGGCCGCATAATCGGGCGCGAAGGCAGGAACATACGCACACTGGAAAATCTTACTGGCGTTGACCTTGTTATTGACGATACGCCGGAGGCGATTACAATCTCGAATTTTGACCCGTATAAACGCGAAGTCGCGCGTCTGACGCTTGAAAAACTGATTCTTGACGGACGCATTCAGCCTACGAGAATTGAGGAGGCGGTTGAACGCAGTAAACGCGAAATCGAAGCCTCGATGAAGATTGAGGGCGAACGCGCGATGTTTGAAACCGGAGTTCACGGACTTCACCCGGAGATTGTTAAGATACTCGGACGTTTGCGCTATCGCACAAGCTACGGGCAGAACGTAATGGGACACTCGATAGAAGTCGCGAACCTAACGGGACTAATGGCGCAAATGTTGGGAGCCGACGAGCATCTTGCGAAACGCGCCGGACTGCTTCACGACATCGGAAAAGCGGTTGACAAGGATAACGAGGGTACTCACATTTCGCTCGGAGTTGAAATCGCGAAAAAGTACCGCGAACACGCGGAGGTCATACACGCGATAGAAAGCCACCACGGCGACGTTCCGGCTCGAACCGTCATAGCATGCCTGGTACAGGCCGCGGACGCTCTCAGCGCCTCCAGACCGGGCGCACGGCGCGAGAATATGGACGCATACGTCAAACGACTGGAAAAACTGGAGGAAATCACGACTTCGTTCCCAGGAATTAACAGCGCATTCGTAATTCAGGCGGGACGCGAGGTTCGAGTAATGGTTAAACCGGACGACGTAAGCGAGGACGCGATGATACTCTTAGCCCGCGAAATCGCCGGCAAGATTGAAAAGGATATGGAATACCCGGGTCAGATAAAGGTAAATCTGATGCGCGAAACAAGAGCCGTTGAATACGCGAAATAAGTTGAAAAATATCGGAGCGTACCTTAATAGTACGCTCCGTTTTCAAAGGCAGATTTTCCCTAATCCGTATTAGCCGATACGACTATACGGCAGATAACAAGGAGGGACTTAAATGGTTGAATATGTAATTTTAGGCGTTTCCGCATTAGTTGTGATTTTACAGCTTATTTTGCTGTTCCGCAGACCCAAGAAAGAAGATACCGAGAAATCGCTAACCGACGTCGTACGCGAGAATACTCGCGATATAGTCACTCAAACGTCGCAAGACGGACGAGCTTTACGCGAGGAAGTAGGAGGTCAGATTGACCGTCTGCGCGATTCTCTGACGGTTTTACTTAACGGAGCAAAGGACGCTCAACAGACCGCCATTAGCTCGCTGTCCGATAATACCGCGGACGCGCTGGAGAAGATTCGCGCCAACGTAGACGACAAACTCAGCCGCTCCACGGAGTCGCAGAGCACGAAGTTTAACGAGTTTAAGGATTCGTTCAATGTTAAACTCGACGAGTTTAAGGACTCGCTAAGCGTTAAACTCGATGAACTAAAATTGGCGCATACGGAAACCTTTAACTTATTTACCATAAGTACCTCTGGGAGTCTTGAGAAGATTCGGGAGAATATGGATACGAAACTCGGAGAGCTTATCGAAGCCCAGAATCGCAGGCTTTTATTGCTTTCAGAGAGTAATACCCAGGGAATGGAAAGCGTACGTAATAAGGTCGATGAACGATTAAACCTTATGCAACTCTCCAATGAAAAGCGGCTTGACGAGATGCGTCAAACCGTCGATGAAAAGTTGGAAAAGACTTTGGAAACGCGTTTGCAGAAGTCCTTTGAAACGGTAAGCGTTCAACTCGAAAGCGTCAATAAGGGTCTTGGAGAGATGAAAACGGTCGCGGAGTCTGTCGGTTCGTTGAATAAGGTGTTGAATAACACAAAAACGCGCGGAATTTTGGGTGAACTTCAACTCGGACAGATAATTGAGGATATGCTACCGCCGAATTTGTACGACAAAGAGGTGTCAACTATAAAGGGTTCGGTTGAAAGAGTTGAATACGCCGTTAAACTCCCCGGTTCAGGCGACGGCGGTCACGTTTATTTACCGATTGATTCTAAGTTTCCGTTGGAAGATTACTACAGATTAGTTGAAGGCTACGACACCAACAATGTTGAGCAAGTTGAAATATCCCGCAAAGCGCTTTTAGCGCGTATTAAACAGTTCGCGAAAGATGTAAAATTAAAATATGTGTCGCCGCCGGACACAACGAATTTCGCGGTCGTATTTTTCCCGACGGAGGGGTTATACTCGGAGGTTGTGCGCGACGCGGCGTTCTTTGACGGACTTAGACAGGACGGAATAATCGTCGCGGGTCCGACTACGCTGTCCGCGATGTTAAGCTCGCTGCAAGTTGGGTTTAAGACGCTTCAAATCCAAAAAAGCGCGTCTGATATTGAGAAAATGCTCGGCGCGGTTAAGAAAGAGTTTGAAACTTTTGAAACCATACTTACGAAAGCTCATACGAGGATAACTCAAGCCGGAAGTGACATCGAGAAACTTGTCGGAACACGCGCGAGAGCAATAAACAGAACGCTTCGCGACGTTCAGACGTACTCCGGCGAGGACGCGCCGGCGTTACTCGGAATTGCGGTTGAAACCGGTTTAGAGGACGATAGCGAGATTCAACTCGAACTTAGCGACGAATAGAACGGAGTGAAAAAAATGTTATTTTACAAAAACTATCAGACACTGGCGGAAGCGTTGATTTCGCTTACAAATACGGTTATGACGGACGGCGAGATAGTTGAATCGCCCGACTGGAATACTCGGCGTATTGAATTACCCGCCGTGTTTACGGTGGAGAATCCGCTTGACCAGAGGTTCGTGCCGAAGGCTACAATCTGCAATGACGCGTCGCTGTTTAGCTATGTTAACGAGATACTGAACGGTACTATGGACGACGCGGTTGAAAGTGGTTTAGAGGCTTATACGTATCACTCGCGAATGGTTTTTCCGGTTGACCAAATCGAATATTGCGCCGAGGAGTTGAAAAGAAACCTCAATTCTAACCGCGCTGTGATAACGATTAGACACCCCGAGGACAACAAAGTTGAAGACCAGCCGTGCCTTCAACTCGTCCAGTTTAAGGTCTATTCCGGACGGCTTAATATGACTACTTTTTGGCGCTCCCGCGACCTTTTTAAGGCGCTTTATATGAACTGTTTCGCGTTAATTCGGCTTGGAGTTGAAATATCCGAAGCTATACAACTTCCGTTCGGGATATATACCGACCATTCCGAGGGATTACACATCTACGAGCGCGACTGGAATCAAGCGAAGCAAATTCAAAACTTATCGTTTTCGGACGCGATAATCAGCGCGGACGATTTTTGGATTGATTTTACGAACCCGTACGATACTATAGGCTAATGGAATTTGAAAATGGTAATTGATATTATAACGCTTTTTCCCGACGCAGTCAGAGCGATGCTTGACGTAAGTATTATCGGTACGGCTCAAAAAACGGGGCTTGCCGAAATTAACGCGTATCAACTCAGGGATTACACGTGGAATCGTCAGAATCAGGTTGACGACTATCCCTACGGCGGCGGCGCGGGAATGATATTGGCGGCGCAGCCGTTGACGTCGTGTTGGGCGGATATTCGCGCTAAAGAGGGGTTTAAGCATATCCACACGGTATTATTAAGCCCGGCGGGGAAAACCTACACGGAGAGCGACGCCAGACGCTTGTTAAGTTACAAACACATTATTATGGTATGCGGTCACTACGAGGGAATTGACGAGCGTTTCGTTGAGGCTTGTGTTGACGAGGAAATTTCCATAGGCGATTACGTCCTCACGGGGGGCGAGATTCCCGCGATGGCTATTGCGGACTCAATTTGCCGCTTAGTGCCGGGCGTATTGGCAAGCGAGGAAAGTTTTACGGAGGAATCGCATTGGAGC
>JAISKY010000037.1 GCA_031260745.1 Oscillospiraceae bacterium | reverse complement strand
TTGTCCATCTTCATCTCCGTACCGTCAGGCAGTGTCATCGCGGGTGAGTTCGTCGTAAATTCGGACTGCACGACCAGGTCGCCTACTCCGAACCAGTCCACTACGGCGTGAACCGTGCCGTCAACGTCAGCCCAACCCAGCGAATCGTCATACAATGCGGGGTTATTCGGCTGTACCGCTCCCATAATTGAGTGATACCCGCCCGCCGAACCTCCGGCTGTTACAAATTTATTCGGGTCCAGCTTGTACGCTGCGGCGTTTGCGCGCAGGAACCGAATCGCGGCGCGATAGTCATGTACCGCGTTGGGGAATCGACCGTCCGGGTCATACCCGCCTCCGGGTAAAGTCGAGCACAGACGCTGTTCGACCGAAACGACCGCGTAGCCCTCCGGGATAAACTCGAAGTATGCCGCAACCTGCATATCGTCCTTTGCTCCGCCCCAGAACGCTCCGCCGTGAATCGCGATAATCGTCGGAAACGGACCGTCTCCGGTTTCGGGCAGATAAATATCCAGTTTGCGGGCGGGGTGCGGTTTTTTCGGCGTGTAATCCACGTCAAGCCACTTACGCGTTATGTTTGACGCGTCAATAAGCGGCATTGCGAACCCTGCCGCGTCTTCCGGCATTTTGACTTGTACATAAGGCATTTAATAGAAAACCTCCTTCCATTTGTTGTGAAGATAATACCACAACTAATCGCCGTCCGCAAATCTTTTTCGCTTGTACGGATATATCAAATTGCTATAGCTATGCCAACATAGCCGCTACGGTTGAGAATGGGCTTATTAAAAGCCGCGTTGCTATAAAGATTGCGCCGCTGTGACATAGGTAAATGTTATTGCAAACTGCACAAAAAGAGCTTGCAATTTCGGAGCAAGTGTGTTAAAATTCAATTAATTAATAAATTATTGGAGGACAGGTTATTATGGCTCGCAAATATGAGAAATTAGTTTACCAGTTTACACCGGAGTACAACGAAGCCGCCACCATTGAGGGCGTCAGCGATTTCGTTTCGCGTCCGCAGGCGTATTTCCGCGGAGCTTCGCAAATTCCGGGCGCGAAGTACAACGTAGGATTTCAGGTCGTCATCAAACCGTATTTCCTTGACAGGATGCCGCACATACACGACGTTGACGAGTACCTGATTTATATGGGAGTTCCGTATCCCAATCCGTACGACAATTTTGACGCGGAGATTTCCCTGTTTATGGGCGAGGAAATGGAGGAGTACATAATTACTCAACCGACTATCGTCCGTATTCCCGCCGGAGTTCTGCACTGTCCGATGGAGTTCCGTAAGGTCAATAAGCCGGTGTTCTTCCAGGCGGCGTGTATGCAGGGTATGTTCGGCAGCGTCGTTAACAAGGACGGCGAACGTATGGAGATGTTCTACAACGGACCCGGTCAGTGTATCTTAGAGGCGAGTAAAAAGTGCGACTCGTGCCGCAAGTGTCTTAGCATCGAGTGGAACCCCGCAGGCTAATAAGTTAAAAGAACGCTGAGCCCAATGGCTTAGCGTTCTTCTTCTGTATTGAGGCTATTGTTGCCGCACCATTTGGCGCAGTTTACGCAGACTAAGCGCGAAGTTGAAAAGCTCCGTGGAGATAATCATAAACAGGTACGCCTTAATTCCCCAAATTGGGAGCGTCAGCCAGACCAGAAGGACGCTTACGGTGGAGTCCGCTATGTTCACGTACATCGAGTACAACTGCTGCCCTAGACCTTTAAGCAGTCCGTCGGTAATCATATCCATATACATAACCAGCACGAGCGGAGCTAGCATACGAATGTAAGTTCCGGCTTGCTCCGAGCCGTACAGCGTACCCCCGATTATATCTCCGAACGCGAACATTGCCGCCGCGCACGCGAACGAGAACACAAACGCAAGTTTCAGTATACGGTTAACGATGTTGCGAACCTTTTGAGTTTTACCCGCGACTTGAGCCGAGGTAAGCTCCGGTATCAGTAAGTCAGCGGCGGCGGACATAAACACAGACGGAAACAATAGCACGGGAAATACCATTCCGTGGATAATTCCGTGCGCCGAAAGCGCGGACGCGGCGTTCAGCCCGGAGCGTTTCAATCCCGCCGGAACAAGCATATGCTGAAGCGTATTAAGCGCGGTACGGAAATACGCGGACAACGCAATCGGCGCGGCGATTGCCAAAAGCCGACCCTCGGAGCGTTTGCCGATTGGCGCGGAGTATTTGGCTCTGCGTTTTGAGCGTTCAAACAACAGAAATGACAACCCGAATCCTGCGGCGTTTGAAATTACGCTCGCAAGTACAATCGCGGTACACGCGAACTCGATACTGCCCTTCGTTCTGGGCAACAGGTAAAACACGGCGGCGAACATAATTAACTGCTCAAAAATTTGGATGACGGCGTTCGGTTTGACACTCCTTGTCGCGATGAAGTATCCTCCGATAACCGCGGACATCGAAATAAACGGCAGTGAAAACGCCATCAGCGTAAGCGCGGAGATTACTCTTTCGTCGTGAATCCACTTCTCGGCAATAAGCTCCGCTCCGAAGTATAACGCTGACGCCGCAGTCAGACCGCACACAATGGAGCAAGTGAACGCTTTCCGCATTGTTCTGCGGACTTGCGACGGCTCTAAGGTTATTTGCTCCGCGACGAGCCGGGTTACAGCGTAGCGGATTCCGCTTGTAGCGAATGTAAGCGCAAGCGAGAACGCGCTTTGAGCGAGCGAAAACAGCCCTACACCCTCCGCGCCTATCACGGACGTAATGTACGATTGAAACGCAAGCCCCAGTCCGCGCATAAGCAGCGCGACTGCGGCCGTAATCAGAGTATTTTTCAGCAACGGACGACCTTTTAGCATAGTTAATACTATGTCCGAGCTTTGCCGTTAATGATAATTGATTCGCGTTTCTGCTTTTGGTTAATTCTAGTGGTGGAACAACCTCACTCCGGTGAAACACATAACGATTCCGTATTTGTCGCACGCGGCGATTACCTCCGCGTCGCGGATTGAGCCGCCCGGTTGAGCGATGTACTTCACGCCGCGCCTGTGAGCCTCCTCAATGTTGTCCGCGAACGGGAAAAACGCGTCGGACGCAAGCGCGAGGTTAGCGTTGGCGGCTGAATTACGCGATTTCCACTCGTCGGCTTTTGCTCCCGCGAGGATAGTACACGCTAGACGCGACTGCTGACCCGCTCCAACCCCAATCGCTTGACCGTCAACCGCGTAAACGACCGTGTTCGATTGCGTATACTTAGCAGTTATCATCGCGAGCAGTAAATCGGAAACCGCAGGAGCGGGAAGTTCCCTGTTCGCGGTCACGACATTTTTCAGGAGTTCCGGCGAGAGTTTAAGGTCGTTACGTTTTTGCTCAAACGTAACTCCGAATACCGTGCGAAGCTCCGTTTCGGGAGGTACGTACTCCGCGTCAATTTGCATAACGCAGTAATTGCCGTTTTTCTTTTTACCGAGTATTTCAAGCGCGTCGGAGGTATATCCGGGCGCGATTACTCCGTCCGACACGAGCGGCTTGATTATCGCCGCGGTAGCCACGTCGCAGACCTCGGAGAGCGCAATCCAGTCGCCGTAGCTCGACACAGGGTCGCAGTCACGAGCGAGTTTGTACGCCTCCGCGAGCGTCGGCGCGACCGCCGCTCCGGCTGGGCTGACGTGCTTAAACGATGCGGCGGCGGGTTTACCTAACGCGCCGGAAAGCTCGCGAACTAACTGCCACGAGTTCAGCGCGTCAAGCAGATTAATATAGCCGGGATTGCCGTTCAAAACTTTGAACGGCAACTCTCCGCCGCCGCTTATATAGACTTGTGCCGGTTTCTGATATGGGTTAACACCGTATCGTAGTTCCATTGAGTACCCCCAAGCGGAAATTTCGCGATATAAAGCGCGACTTTAGTGTCGGCGTTCAAAGCGTCCCAGATTTCGTCAACGTCAAGCGGAGTTTCTATGCGGAGCGGCTCGCCGCGAAACGCTTTAGGGTTAGCGTTATCGCCGTCGTAAGTGCTGATAAACCGGGCTTCGCCCGCCGTGCGCGGATACTCGAAGTAGTGCCGCGTACTAAGACTGCCGGAGCCGTTCGACGCTTTCAGAATCGACAATATAGCCTCCCCGGTCGGCGACAGCAGACCGGAAATGCGCGGAGTACAAAGGTCGTCGCCCTCGTAATCCCACCTCGCAAGCGTATGAGAAATGGGCTCGTCATTCGCGAACAAATCGTCGGTTTGAGTTCCGTTCGATACGATTACCGCTCCGCTGTCGTACTTCACGGCGTTGTACAGCGTCAGACTAGGGTCGCCCTTAGCCGCCGAGCCGTCGAACACCCGCGTACTGAGCGTTCCGTCCGAATCCTCAACAAAGACGCGGTTGCGTGAGCCCTCGCTTCGCCCCATAATGAAGTACAGGATTACTCCGTGTAAAGCGTCCGGAGTAGTACCAATCGCAATCCCGCGTCCCGGATACGGAGCGGCTTTCAAAATGTCAGCTAAATTGTTCACAATCCACCCCTAGGCAATTAAAAATTATAAATTATAAATTATAAATTAACCTAATTTATACAATAACACTAACAACGATTAATCGCACAGTCAAGTAATTTATAATCTATAATTTATAATTTTTAATTTACTTCAGTCCTTCTTTGTTCATCATTGCTTCCATAACGCGGATGTCGGTTTCTATGTCCAAAGCTTCATCGCTGAACATAGCGTCAAGTTGTTTATTGTAGGCTATGATAATATCGTCAAGCATATCCTCAATACGCTTGATTGTGCCGCCGACATTCTCACCCGTAATGTCCTGCTCCGACATTCTATCGTAAGCGTACAGGAGCTTCAAAGTCGTAGGCAGATAATACTTCAAAAACTTGCGTGTTCGCGGAACGTCGCGGCGGTCGTCAATCGCGTTATCGAGAATCCTGCGTGAAATATCTTCGATTTTCAGGATTTTCACCTCGACCTCTCTATTGGTGATAGAGCGGCGAAGATTTCCCATCTCGCTGATTGCGAGCTTGCCTTCGTCCAAAAGCGCGTCAAGTTCCGGGTCACCCGTACCGGAGTTCGTGACAGTCTCCGCGATTTGCTTTTGCTTTTCGGCGGCTAATTGCTGAGCCTCCATTGCTTCAAGCTCCGCCTTAGTGTATTTTTTGCCGCGGAACACCTTAGACGATAAAAAGAAAGTCCCGCCTGTTATCAGAACCAAACGGAGAATATCCCAAGGTCCGATTAAGCTGGCGCTTAGGCACTGAATCAGCCATACCGCTCCGGTGATATAAATCGGGAGCGCGGTAGGTTTGCGTAGTACCTTTTTCTTTTTATTGCTTTTCTCAAGTTGTTCCATATAAGCTCCTCGGCGTGCCGCCGACGGCACATCGGCTGTTGTCCGGCTATTCCATCTAAACTCTGTCAGCGATAAAAGCTGACAGAGTTTCTTAGTACGCGTTTATTTGCAGTGGTACGACTTTAGGATTTCAGTTCAGTCCACATATCGTTGTACCATTCCAAAGTCCTGTCCGGCAGATTGTAAAAAACCTCACAGCGGTCAAGAACCTCTTTTGGCGGATACTGAATCTCGTTACCGCTGACGTCCTCCGGAAGTTGGTCGAACGAAGTTTTGCCCGGAGTGCTGTAACCGATTTCTTCGCAGTTAGCCAGCATAGTGTCGGGTTCGCACATAAAGTTTATAAACGCTTCGGCATTGCGTTTATTCTTAGCGCCTTTGGGGATACACATTGCGTCAATAAAAAGGTTGGTACCCTCGTCAGGCAAACAGAACTCCAAATCGGGATTGTTATCCAGCATCGTTATATAATCTCCGGCATAGTAAGGACCGAGCGCGGCTTCGCCGCTTTCAAGTTTATCGAAAATCTGGTCCATAACATACGCCTGGAGCAAAGGCTTTTGCTCTTTAAGTTTCTCAAACGCGGCGTTAAGTTCCGTCTCGTCGGTCGTATTCAGCGAGTACCCCAATAGCTTTAAGGCGATACCCAGCGCGTCGCGCGGGTTATCGAACATAAGAATCTGACCGGAGTATTGCGGGTCAAACAGTACGTCCCAGCTTGTCACCGGTCCCGTAACAATGTTCGGGTCGTAGATAATGCCT
>JAISKY010000018.1 GCA_031260745.1 Oscillospiraceae bacterium | reverse complement strand
TTTCTTTCGGAATAACAACGCGCCCTAAATCGTCTATGCGGCGCACAATTCCTGTTGCTTTCATCATTTTTGATGCCTCCGGTTTTTTCTTTGTCGGGGTTAGTATTTGTACGAATTTTGAGTTTTATGCCAATTTTTCTCCTTTATTGTAGATGCTCGCAAACAATGATTATATGATTAATGAAGTGACGGGAAATGTTTTTCCTCTGACGGCAACGTGCCGCCAGAGGATTTACTCTGATTGAGATTATGGTTCGCTATGCCGCGTAACTGTTACCGTCCGACGACGCGATACGCTATCGTATGCGCGGCTTCGGTCGCGTCCTGAATACCGGAACCTCCGACACAATCTCCTATCATATGGAACGAGGGCGATACTTTCGACAACTCGAAAACTTGCTCCGTCAACGGAACGCGTCCGGTCGCGATTACGATAGTGTCGGCGGGAACAAAAACTTCGCCGTCAGGTCCGGAGCATTGTACGCCGTCCGCGGTAATTTTTAACGCTTTCGTATTAAAGCGCGGCTTAACGCCCTTTGCGCGAAGTTCCAACGTTACGATAAGTTTTTGCCCAAAATTTGAAGAATTAATATCGGGCAAAAGCTCAACCAACTCACACTCTTTGCCCAGCATACGCAAGTACAACGCCAGTTCCGTGCCGGAAAGTCCCGCGCCTAATATAACCGTACGCTTACCCGCAAGCGAGGGATTAGCGTAAATCTGCTCGACGGAAAATACGTTGCCGCCGTCAACGCCCTCAATCGCTGGCTTTGCGTTCTCTGAGCCAATTGCGGCAATTACAACGTCGGGCGCAAGTTTCTCAATGTACTCAGGCGTTACCGTACAACGTACGCGAACCTCCACGCCAAGTTTATGCAAAGTGTTCCGTTGCAGTTCTATGTACTCCGCCAAGTGTTTCTTAAACGGAACGGCTTCCTCACACAGCAGAACGCCGCCAAGTCTGGCGTCTTTCTCGCAAAGTATTACCGAGTGCCCTTGTTTAGCGCAGGAAATAGCCGCCTCCATACCGCCAATGCCGCCGCCGACAACAAGTACGGACTTTTTCTCCGGAGGCGGAGCGAATTTAGCAAACTCGTCCTCGCGGCTCGTTTCGGGGTTAAGAGCACAAAACATACGAAACGACGGCATCAGTGACACGTTACAGTAATAGCAACGTATACAGCGACGTATTTCATCGTCTTTACCCGCTCGCGCTTTATTCGGCAGGTCAGGGTCGCACAGCAATCCGCGAGCTACGCACACGACGTCAGCCTTGCCGGACGCGATTATGTCCTCCATCATCGCGGGGTCGGACAGCGCGCCGACACACGCTACAAATGAATGTTTGACGTGCTTTTTGACCTCGGCGGCATATTTTACAAAAGTTCCGTCCTCCTCGAACATTGACGGCGCCCAGCGCAGAGAATTTTCACTTTTCGTAGTGCCGTGTATTCCGACGGAGCAATGAATAATATCCGCGTGTCCGTCAAGGCATTTCGCGTATTCTACGCCGCCGTCAACTCCGTAGCCGTCCTCAAATTCAGTTGCGGAAATGCGAAATTCAATCGGGAAACCGCGTCCGCAGCGTTCGTGAATCGCATCGCATACCGCGGCGGCGAATCGTCCTCTGTTTTCCGTACTGCCGCCCCATTTGTCGGTTCGTTGATTGGTCTTGGTACTGAAAAACTGTTGCGGCAGCCAACCGTGACCGCCGTGAATCGTAACCATACGGAATCCGTATGCCTTAGCCTTAGCCGCGGCGTCGGCGTACATCTGAATCGTTTCGTAAATCTGTTCCTCTGTCATCTCGAAGCAAGGGTGGTTTGGGTCTCCGTCAACTAATCCCGCCGACGGACCAAGACCTCGGGTAGCGTAGCGTCCCGCGTGCTGTAACTCCACGGAGGGAACCGCGCCCAACCTCGTCACTTGATCGGCAAGTTTGTGCATAAATCTCATAATGATGTCGTTAGTAAGGTCAATGCTCATATTCCCCATACGGCTGACAGGCGGGTTGATATGACACTCCCCGATTGTTACCGTAGCCGCTCCGCCCGAAGCCTTGCGTACGTAATACGCGATACAGTCGGCAGTCGGCGTACAGTCGGAGTTAAAGTCCATCTGTCCAGTCGGAGAACCGAAAATGCGGTTGCGAAACACGACGTCGCCGATTTTAATCGGCTCAAACAAATTAGGATATTTCAGCATAATTATCGCTCCCTTTTAGTTATTATTTTGGTTATTATAACATAAAAAAGCAAAAGTGTCAATCGCCGCTTAACGCTGCCGTTGATTTACAAATATCTAATTTTGAGATTGAATGTTTCAACCGCGGAATGTCCGACTACGCAAATATGTTTGTCAATAGATTTGTTCCAGCGCGTACAGTACGAGTAAATGCGCGGGATAGAAGCCATAAAACAACCATTTGGTTTGCCGACCGCGCTCGCCATTGTACACTAAAATCAGTAAAGCAGACATACTCGCGAAAAACCACTGCGTAATTTTGTAAGTTTCCACTCCGAACACGGGGTTGAAATATATTATTTGCCCTCCTGAGAGCGCATACATTATCAAAAAGTGCGTCGTCGCCCAAACTACAATCGCTATAGTCTTACGCTTTAGATTAGGCGTCGCGTAAAGCAGAAAAATCAGTACGACTCCGAACCCGCCGTAATCCGACCGGAGTTTTTCGGCGGCAAACCAAAACACCCATAAAACAGGAATTATAAGCCACTTTTGCGAGCTTTTCCCTGATTCCTCACACAACTTGTAAATCCATACTACGAGCGCGCCTAACGTCAGCGTTACCATAGCGTTATTAGGCGGAAATACGTATCTTAATGCGTAGCTTACGGTACTCCAGCCCGCGAAATCAGGGTTGTCTAACGCGAAATGATAAAACGGTTGAGAAATAATCGCAAGAATCAAAAGCCGAAATATATATCCGGGCATACTTTTGGTGTATTTACAACCCTCCGCTATCATAAACGCGAAAAGCGGAAACGCCGGTCGTCCTATCCACTCCATTACCATTATAACATTAGCGGCAAGTATCGGATTTCCGGGCGCGAACAACAGTATGAAGCCGGTTCCCAAACATATCGCGGCGTGGTCGATTACCATCGTAACGATTGCAATTATTTTCAATCTAAAGGAGTTCATTTTCCAACCTCCGGTTAATTACGCGAATCCGAACCTTAAATATCGGATTTTCTCTTGTATTATGCTCACTTCCCTACCGCTTTTAGTCGCGCGATAATTAGTGTTATTCTACCGCTCCGGTATCATACACTAACCACGGGGTGGTTACCTTGACACGCGAATTGCTTTGCGAAACTACGCAGAACGGATTTACCGTTCGTACTTATCAGGAAACCGTTACAGACGACGAACGAATTGCACGCGATAAAGACGCCGTAAGGAAACTGAAAAGGATTCTGTCAGACGTCTCAACAAAAGATAAATCCGGCGGGAATCTTACGTCAGACAGTTGACCGTCGCCCCGCTCGTGGTATAATGATTTAGTTCAAAGTTACACCCCTTGAAAACGCTGATAGTTCAAGGTTTTCAATCCCTTTGAACGTGACGCGAACGGGTAAATTTGGGTAGGTTAGTAACACGTTAGGAACACAAAACGAACCCCCGGACAAGTGTTTTCGTCCGGGGGATTTTCTTTAACAAACCTCTGTTATAATTGGTGAGTTGCGGGAAACCGCAAACACTAATTTTTAAGTCTGCAAATAAAAAAGCAATAGGCAAACGCGAGAAAGTGTGAATAAAGTGTAAATAGTGCGTGTTATGGTTTTACTCACAGCAAAGCGAGCCGGACGGCAAGTGGAATT
>JAISKY010000311.1 GCA_031260745.1 Oscillospiraceae bacterium | reverse complement strand
ACTCCACAATTGCGACGACGTAACCACGCTGAGATGCCTCAATCATTCGCGTCAACGCAATCCACACGTTTTGTCTGTGCCACGCCGAACCCGGTATATACACAATCAACGGATACGTTTTAGACGGAGCGTCAGGTGGCGCTAGCATATCCAACGGAGTAATGATTTGAAGGTGCTGTTGTTCTCCGCTAAGCTCCTGATAAACCACGTTTGCTTTTAGGTCAAATTGCGCTCCGACGGGTCTGTCTGTCCATTTGACAACCGAAGCACCCTCCGGTAACTCGTCAGAGCTTGGGAATTGCTCCGACGGCGCGAACATCGAATAAGGCGTTATTAGTTTCAGTTCTTCCATAGTAAGTAAGTCCTCCCGTTAGTTTTCTTATACTTACATATTATCACATAGCCAAATGAAAGTCAACCGCAATTACGCCCTCTTTGAAAAAGAGAGCGTAATGTTAATTATCAATTTGTCTAAGGTTCAATCGCCAAACGAATCGTGTCGGCGATTTGAGCGATAAACTCAGCGTTGGACGGACAGCCAAGCATATTAGATATGTCGTAGCCGAACAGTTTTTTGCGAACCTCGGGATTACCGCGTCCCCACGCGGATTTGATTGCGTTGCGAACAGCCTGCAAAACGCTTTTCTCCGAAACGCCGAATTTTCCGGCGATATGCTCGTAAACGGCGTGCATAGGCAGCATACGGTCGCAGACTTTCAAAATAACAGCCTCGCGAATGTAGCGGTAGCCTTTGATTTTCGCGGGAATACCGAGTTCGGTTATGATTTCCGTAGCCGCAACCTCGATTTTGTATATCTCGCGCTCCATAAGCACGCCTCCAAAGGAGAATTTTACAAAAATACAAATCGCATTATACTCGCATTTTCGTAATATGTCAAGAGTTTTTGGAGGTTATTTGGAGTTATTTGCAAATTTCGTGAGATGTACACAAAAATGTCAGAGTTTTTTCAGGTATTATTTAGAAATTTGTCACAAAAAGGCGAACCCATAGGTTCGCCTTTACAGCCTTATTTGTCGCCGTCAATTGTAAGCGCCGCGAATGACTACGGTGGATTTTTCGGACGCTTGAATACCGCGTCCCTCTACTGTCGCGAGATACAGATGATTCTTAGCCAGCGCTTTGCCGTTGTCGAGAACCGAGCCGTCCGTACTGTCAATCAGTCCGGGCGCCGCCCCGGCAACGCACGTTACGTTTCCTAAGCGGTGGATTAATTCCGCTCCGACAGACAGCGTAATTGTCTGACCCGCCTCAAGCGTCACGACCTTGAATTTATCCTGAACCGCGCCGATAGTTCCGGTATTAGCGTCAATTTTAGCGTTTAGCTCAATTTCCAACGCCGCTAGTTTATCCGTAATTTCCTTGGAAGTTTGCTCCGTAATTTGCTTCGTAACTACATCGTTAAGGTAGCTTAGCGTAATCAGCGGGTCGTCCGCCGAGCCGGGCTTACCCGCGGCGGCCATACTGATAATTCCGACAGCGAACATCAGCGCGGCAATCGCGGCCGCCGCGGCAATAACCGCTTTAGCGGACAGCGTATGTTTCTTCATTCGGTAAAGACCTCATTTCCGATTGCGATAATAGCAATTATACTACAATACGACGCGATTGTCAATATTACGCGGTTGGTAATTATTGCAGGTGCAATCCCCAAATATTTTTCGCGTAGTTGCAAATACTCTCGTCACTGGAGAATCTGCCGCTGTACGCAATATTCATCGCGCTCATACGCTGCCATGTCGGGCGGTCGCGGTACGACGCTTCAAGTCTGCGCTGAGCGTCAACATACGAGGCAAAGTCCTTTAGCACAAAGAACTCGTCGCCGTGAGTAATAAGCGAGTCGTATACCTCGCGGAATCCGCCCTGATTCGCTAACCCGTTGACGACTTTGTGAATACGCGGGTCATTCTCGTAATACTCGCGGCTGTTGTAGGTACGGTTGCGGTAAAGCTCCAGAACTTCGGGAACGGTCAGCCCGAACTGAATACAGTTCGCTTCTCCGACCGCGTCAAAGATTTCAATATTCGCGCCGTCCAAAGTTCCGATTGTTACCGCGCCGTTCATCATAAATTTCATATTTCCCGTACCGCTTGCTTCTTTGCTCGCGGTGCTGATTTGCTCGCTGACGTCGGACGCCGGGAAAATACGCTCGGCAAGACTAACCCTGTAATTTTCGAGGAATACGACTTTTATTCTGCCGCGAATAAGCGGGTCGTTGTTAATCGTTTGAGCCGTATCGTTAATCAGCTTAATTATCTCTTTAGCAAGCCGATAACTCGGCGCGGCTTTGCCGGCGAAGATGAACACCCGCGGATAGATGTCAAATTCGGGTTCGTCACGCAGTTTGTTGTACAGCGACAGCAAGTGCATTACGTTCATAAGCTGACGTTTGTACGCGTGTATACGTTTCACCTGAACGTCAAATATCGCGTCAGGGTCAACTATGACGTTATTGCTGTCTAAAATAATCTTCGCAAGACGCTCCTTAGCGGAGCGCTTGATTTTATACAGACCTTCAATGAAGTAGCGGTCGTCAAGGTAGCCGTCCGTATCAAGTTTTGTAAGCAACTTCATATCGGTTTTCCAACCGCCGCCTATCGCGTCGGTGATTGTGGACGCAAGCCCGGGATTTGAGCGCATAACCCAACGGCGCTGAGTAACTCCGTTCGTTACGTTGCCGAACCGCTCCGGGAACAATTCGTAAAAGTCTTTGAACAACTCCGTTTTCAGCAGTTCGCTGTGAACCGCCGCGACTCCGTTAACGCTGTGACTGCCCACAACCGCAAGGTACGCCATTCTGACCTCGTGATAAGCCTCTATAGCCATACGCGCGACTTTCTTATCGTCGAAACCGTATCGCTCCACAAGCTCGCGACACCAACGCTCGTTAATTTCGTGAGTTATCATATAAATGCGCGGTAACAGCGTGCTGTATACGTCCACATTCCACTTTTCAAGGGCTTCCGGCATAATCGTATGGTTCGTATAGCTGATAGTCCTACGGGTAATGTCCCACGCGTCGTCCCAGTTAAAGCCCTCGTCGTCCATCAGTATACGCATAAGCTCCGGAACCGCCAAAGCGGGGTGAGTATCGTTTATATGAACGCAAATATAGTCGCTAAGTTTACTCAAATCGCCGTAATGCTTCTTATAGTGCCGGATTATGCTTTGAAGTCCCGCCGACACGAAGAAATACTGCTGTTTCAGTCTAAGCAGACGGTTTTGGTAGTTGCTGTCGTCGGGGTACAAAACCTCGCTGATTGCCTCGGCGGAGTAGCGGTCTGCCGCCGCGCCCATATAGTTTCCGCTGCTGAACTGTCCGAAATCGAACTGCTTAACGCTTTCTGCGCTCCACAAGCGAAGCGAGTTAACGCCTCTGCCCTCGTGACTGCCGGCAATCGGTATATCATACGGAATCGCCATAACGGCCTCGTAATTCTCGTGGATAAAATGCTGACGTCCGGTTTGAGGGTCGTCAACCTCGTGAATGTTGCCGTAGAATTTAACAATCGCGGACTTATTAGGTTTCTTTATCTCCCAAATATTTTCGTTGCGAAGCCAGTTGTCCGGAAGTTCCGCCTGATAGCCGTTTATTATCTTCTGCTCGAAAAGTCCGTATTGATAACGTATGCCGCAGCCCTGACCGGCTAAATCCAAATTCGCGAAACTGTCCATAAAACACGCCGCAAGGCGGCCCAGTCCGCCGTTGCCAAGTCCGGGGTCAGTTTCAATCCGGTACACGTCCTCTATGTCAATTTGATAGTCCGCAAGCGCTTCCTTCGCTACGTCCTCTAACCCAAGAAATATCAGGTTTTTTTCGAGCATCTTACCAAGCATAAACTCCAGCGAGAAATAATATACCTGCTTAACTTGCTCGTCGCGGTAACGTCTTGTAGTCCGTACCCAATATCTTGTAATTTGGTCTTTGACCAGTTCCGCAAGCGCGTTATAGCAATCCTGGGGAGTCGCTTCGCTTACCAGTATGCCGCACGCGGTTTCTATTTTCTCCTCAAATCGTTCCGCGAATCTGTATTTATCCATATCTTCCTCCGCTTAATGTTTATTGCGCGTATCGAAAGGTGAATCGTTCACGCTGTTATAATGCTTCAACGGTAATTACCGCGGTTATCATATCGGTATTTACGCTTATCGTGATTTTCCCGTCCCTTGAAAACGTAAACTCGCCGCCCTCGGCTTTTATAAGCTGATAATCGCCGCTTGAAAATATATCGGAATATTTCACTCTCAGTTTACCCAGATGTTTATACCAGTCAATCATTTCATGGTCCTCGCGTCCCCACGGAAACGGCATACGGTTAAACGGGTCGGCGGTTCCCTGCGCTCCGGCTTCGTCGCCGTAATACACGCACGGAAACCCCGGCAGCGTATATTGCAGCGCGGCCGCGAGTTTAAGCCGCTTCTTGCCGATGTCATATTCCTCGTCCGTCAGCTTGAAATCCGCGGCTTCGGCGCGGGTTTCAGGTAGCGCGTTCGCTCCAAGTACAGTGAGTATCCGCGCCGTATCGTGAGTGCTTAGAACATTCATCATACAATTCAGAGCGGGTTTAGGCGTATTCCCCGTAAATGTTTCCATAAACGCGGCAATCGCGTCCGCTCCTCCGCCTAAAACATAATCTACAATCGCGTCCCTAAGCGGATAGTTCATTGTACCGTCAAGCTGACCGCCCTGAAAATATCTGCGGCGAACTCCGTACGCAATTTTGTTGCTGGCGTCCTCCCAAACTTCGCCGATTA
>JAISKY010000309.1 GCA_031260745.1 Oscillospiraceae bacterium | reverse complement strand
GCCGTCCATAACGTCAACGTGTATATATTCGGCTCCGTCGGAAATTACGCTGTCGATTTCCTCTCCAAGCCTTAAAAAGTCCGCCGCTAAAATCGACGGCGCGATTTTGATGTTCATATATTCTCCAACCTACGGCTATCGCGGTATCATTTTCTGAAATCCCTGTGCGAACAGTTTGTTTTGTAGCCAAGTCCGGCAACGTAGTTGGCAAGGTCGCGGGCAATCGCGACCGAGCGATGCCGTCCGCCCGTACAACCGATGGATACGGTCAGGGAGTGCTTGCCCTCGTCAATGTAGCACGGTATCAGGAACTCAAATAAATCGTACAATTTCGCGAGGAAAGTCTTGGTTAACGGTTGCTCCATAACATAGTCGCGAACCGCGTCGTCCTCGCCCGTCAGCGGAGCTAACGTATCAATATAGTACGGATTCGGCAAAAACCGAACGTCGAAAATCAAGTCCGCGTCAACCGGAGGTCCGTATTTGAACCCAAACGACGTAAAGTTAACCGCAAACCCGCTGTTCCATCTCTGGCTGAACAACTCCGAAAGCCGTTTAGAGAGGTCAGACAACGGGAAATTAGTCGTGTCGATGATAAAATCCGCGCGTCCGCGCAAATCCGCAAGTACGTCGCGCTCGCGCTCCACCGCGGATTTGATGTCCGCCCCGTCGGGCGAAAGAGGGTGTCTGCGCCGCGTTTCCTTATAGCGTTTTACAATGGTGTCAGTAGCCGCTTCCAAAAACAGAATACGGTAATCTACGCCAAGCGCGGCGACTTTTTCCAACGCTCCGCTCAACGAGGACGCTACGGCGGTTCCGCCTCGCTCCCGAATGTCCGTAACCAGCGCAATCCGGTCGTAGCGTCCCTGAGTCGCCAGACAAAGCTCGGCGAACTGCGGAATCAGCGCGTTCGGCATATTGTCCACGCAATAGTAGTCCAAGTCCTCCAACGCTCCGGCGGCGCGGCTTTTACCCGCTCCGGACAGTCCGGTAATTATCAGAAATTCCATTTGTATACCCCTCTAAAAAATAAAAAGCAAATAGTGAACAGTGAATCATTTCACTTTCACTATTCACTGACGGCGCAAGCCACTAACCGTATTTAGTATAGCACACAAGCGTCCTGAATGCAACAGTTTTTTGAATGTTACAAAAAATATTTTGCGGGTTGCCTTAACCCCATATAGCTAATCTCAAATAACGCGAAAAAGCGCTAAACCGTTCGTTATCGCCGGTTCGGCGCTTTTGTTTCGCTCTGTTGTAGATTTTCGGGTCGGGCGGTACTCGCGTAACCGGGTTTAACGCTCCCCACGAGCCTCGTCTGCCGGCGTTCAGGAGCCGCCGCTCTTTTTTCGACAGCTTTTCATACGGAATGAACTTTTTCATATTTTTCACCTTTTTATCTTAAATTTTGACTGCCGATATATTATAGCATATATCCCCGCAATGTCAATACCTCAAATGTTACATTTGTGTGACGTTTGCCGATTATTTTCAGAACAAGCTGAAATTACTCTTGACAATTGACCGGAGAGAAGCTATAATATTTGCAAACCAAGTTGGGTAAGCAGGGCGAAATTCCCTCGCGAGTACGTCACCGTTAAAGCCGGGTTCCAAGTTTCATATACCTTTGCGTATACCAAAGGATATGGGGGATTCCCCCGGTATTCAGTATACCGGGGAAATTTGTTTTTCGGGAGCGGATAAATTGGACAGGATTCTTATCGCGGGTACGCACTCCGGCTGCGGCAAAACTACCGTGACCTGCGCGTTGCTGAGCGCGCTGAAAGCGAGAGGGCTTAACGTAACAGCGTTCAAGTGCGGTCCGGATTACATTGACCCGATGTTTCACCGCGAGGCAATCGGCGTAAGCTCCCGCAACCTTGACCCGTACTTCTGCGGCTCCGACACGCTTAGAGAGTTGTTCGCCGCTCACGCCGGAGAAATCTCGGTAATTGAGGGCGTAATGGGTTACTACGACGGCATAGGCTCGGACGGACACTGCGGAACCTACGACGTCGCCGCCGCGCTTAAATCAAACGTCGTTCTGGTGGTTAACGTCAGCGGTATGCTGACCTCCGCCGGGGCTGTGATTAAGGGCTTTAAGGAGTACAAATCAGACAGCCGGATTTGCGGAATAATCTTTAACGGCGCGTCCGCGGCTATGTACGAACTGCTGAAACCGGTCGCGGAGAACGCCGGAGTAACTCCGCTTGGTTTTCTGCCAAAATCGCGGGAGCTTGAAATCGGTAGCCGTCACTTAGGTCTGATTACCGCTAGTGAAATCAGCGATATTAAGGATAAACTGAATAAGTTGGGTAAACTCGCGGAGCAATATATTGACATTAACGGGATTTTGACGCTTAGCCGTTCGGAAGATTTCGCGTTGACGTCTGAAAAGTCTGAGCGGTCAAACGCAAAAAAAACGGTTATCGCGGTTGCGGACGACGCTGCGTTTTGTTTCAAGTACGCGGAAAATCTTGAGCTTTTGACGGAACTCGGCTGTAAGATAAAATATTTCAGTCCGCTGAACGACGAACAACTTCCGGATAACATCGACGGTATGTACCTTTGCGGAGGTTATCCGGAGCTTTACCTTAACGCGCTGTCCGCGAACAAGTCTATGCTGCAATCCGTTTTATCGGCAATCAGGAACGGTTTGCCAACCATCGCGGAGTGCGGCGGATTTATGTATCTGCACGACACAATTGACGGCGCGCCTATGGTCGGCGCGATTCACGCGGAAGCGTTCAAAACCGAACGCTTGAAGCGTTTCGGTTATTCGGAGATTACCGCGAAATCTGACAATTTGCTCTGCAAATCGGGAGAGCGAATCAGAGTTCACGAGTTCCATTATTACGACAGCGACGATTACGGCTCGGGTTTTACGGCGTTAAAAGCCTCCGGCGGCGATAGCCTTGACTGCGTACACTCCGGCGAAACGCTGTTCGCGGGATTTCCGCACCTGTACTTTCACGCTAACCGAACATTCGCGGAAACTTTCGTACGCAAAGCGTCCGAATACCGCGCAAATCGGGAGGCAACGTAATGTCTGACTTCCTGTTGTCCTCGTCAATCGCGTTAGTTATCGGGTTCGTACTGGATTTAATAATCGGCGACCCGCAGGGTTGGTTCCACATTATCCGAGCTGTCGGAGCGTTGATTTCCGCGTTGGAACGCGTATTTTATACGCTCAAAAACAAGCGGCTGGGCGGAATCCTAACGGTTATCAGCGTTTTGGCAATATCCGTTACTATTCCCGGCGCGATTCTTATTTTAGCGTGGAAAGTTTCGCCGTGGCTGAAACTTGCGTTGGAAAGTTTGCTGTGCTGGCAGTTAATCGCGGTAAAATGCCTGAAAGTCGAAAGTATGACGGTATACGACGCGCTAAAATCCGGAGATATTGAAAAAGCCCGCTTCGCTGTGTCGATGATTGTCGGACGCGATACCGCTCAACTGGACGAATCGGAAATCAGCAGAGCCGCAGTAGAAACAATCGCGGAGAATACCGCAGATGGAATCGCCTCGCCCTTGCTCTATATGGCAATCGGCGGAGCGTTGCTCGGTTGTTTTTTCAAAGCCGCGAGTACGATGGACTCAATACTCGGCTATAAGAACGAGCGTTACTTAGACTTCGGACGATGCGCGGCAAAACTTGACGACGCGCTGAATTATATTCCCGCCAGAGTATGCGCCCGGGTTATGATATTCGCGGCAAGGTTTGCGGGACTTGACCATAAAAACGCAAAAAAGATTTATCCGCGTGACCGCCGCAATCACGCAAGTCCGAACTCCGCGCATACCGAAGCGGCAACCGCCGGAGCGTTAAACGTACGGCTCGCGGGCGGAGCGTACTATTTCGGCGAATTTGTTGAAAAACCCTATATCGGCGACGATAACCGCCCGATTGAACGCGACGATATTCTAAGGACACACAAATTATTATACGCGACGGCGTTTATTTTGTTTGCGATTGCGCTGATAATCAGAGCGGCAATATTGCTGACTTATGCTCTTTTGGTTTGATACGAACCACGAATAGACGCGAATTAACACAAATAATAGCAGATATTTCATAGCCGGAGCAAAACCAATATACGTTATCTGACAAGTACGCTAATTTGTGTTCGTCTGTGGTTAAAAAATAAAAAAAGTTTGCGTTGGGGGGAATTATGGCAAAGGCGATTATGGTTCAGGGTACAATGTCAAACGCGGGAAAGAGCATTCTAACCGCGGGATTGTGCAGAGTTTTCAAACAGGACGGGTATAAAGCCGCGCCGTTTAAGGCTCAGAATATGGCGCTTAACTCCTTCATCACGCGGGACGGACTGGAGATGGGACGCGCTCAGGTCGTACAGGCGGAGGCGGCGGGTATCGAGCCCGACGTACGTATGAACCCGATACTGCTTAAACCCGTAAGCAACGTCGGTTCTCAGGTAATCGTAAACGGAGAAGTATTCGGAAATGTCGGCGCGGTAAAATACTATGATATGAAACAACAGCTTATTCCCTCCGTTAAAAAGGCGTTTGACTCGCTTGCGGAGGATTATGACATAATCGTAATCGAGGGAGCGGGCAGTCCGGTAGAGGTAAATCTGCCTAAAGACGAATTTGTCAATATGGGTATGGCGAAGCTCGCGAACGCTCCGGTTCTGCTTGTGGGCGATATTGACCGGGGCGGCGTATTCGCTCAACTTTACGGTACGGTATCGCTGCTTACCGAGGACGAACGCAAGTATCTGAAAGCTGTCATAATTAACAAGTTCAGAGGTGACGCGGAGATACTGCGTCCCGGCCTGAAGATGATGGAAGATTTGTGCGGAGTTCCAGTCGCGGGCGTAGTGCCGTTTCTTGACGCGGACATTGACGATGAGGACAGCTTATCCGAGCGTTTGACTCGCGTTAAGCCCGACGCGGTTATTGACGTCGCGGTGATTCGTCTGCCGCATATCTCGAACTTCACAGACTTTGCCGCGCTTGAAGCCGCCGACGGAGTAGGCGTACGTTACGTACGTCAGCCCTCTGATTTGGGTAATCCCGATATGGTGATTATCCCCGGTACAAAAAGCACAATCGCGGATTTGCGTCTGATTCGTCAAAGCGGGCTTGAGGGCGCGATTAAGCGGCTTGCCGAAAACGGTACGGTAATCGTTGGCATTTGCGGCGGGTATCAGATGTTAGGTGAGGTTATCGTTGACTCGGAGGGCGCGGAGGGCGGCGGAGAAATCGGCGGTATGGGATTGCTACCGGTCGAAACGGAGTTCGCCGCCGAAAAACACCGTACCAGAGTAACCGCGAAAACTCTTACGCTCGGCGGAGCGTTAGCTCCGTTGTCGGGCGCGTCGCTTGACGGCTACGAAATTCATATGGGCGCGACGAAGCTGAACGACGGAGCTTCACCGCTCGCGCTGCTCGAAAACGGTCAGTACGACGGCTGTTTCAGCGGCAATATCTACGGTACGTATCTGCACGGATTCTTTGACAGCGCGGAGTGCCGTTCCGCGTTGGTCAACGCGCTCTGCAAGGTTAAAGGCGTTACTTTGGAAACCTCCGCGTTCGACCTGAAAGAGTACAAAGACCGTCAGTATGACCTGTTAGCAAAGGGAATACGCGAAAACCTCGATATGGAGTTGATTTACAAAATTCTGAATAGCGGAGTATGACTAATGAACGAAACCTATGAAAGAAAAGCGTTTTTTTTCTCGCATAAGGAATGCGAGTATTTTCCGTGCCATAAAACCGACGACCCGGATAATTTCAATTGTCTGTTTTGCTATTGTCCGCTGTACGCGCTCGGCGAGCGTTGCGGCGGCGGCTTTACGTATACTGAAAGCGGCATAAAAAACTGCGCGGAATGTTTAGCGCCTCACAATCGAAGCTCCGCGCAGTATATCGGCAGCCGCTTCAAGGAACTTGCCGAGTTAGCGAAACGCATAGCTCCGACATAAATAGTACGTTCGGACTGTAATGCTGAAACTGATTCAGCGGATAAATATAGTGGGGGCGAATTTGATTCACCCCCACTACATTTAGCTGTTTAGCCGTTTTTTACGAGTTCGGCTACGATTTCGGCGATTGCCTTATCAGCGTCGGCGTAGTCTACCTGGCAGGTTCCGACGTTGTGGTGACCGCCGCCGCCGTATTTCAGCATCAGCGCGCCCACGTCCGTCTTTGCGCTCCTGTTAAGGATACTGTAACCGACCGCAATGGGAGCGTTCTGCTTGCCGCGTCCGTCAACTATCCACAAAGAAATATTCTGTTGGGGGTAAAGACTGTAGATTAAAAAACGATTACCTGTATAGATGGGTTCAACACCTCGCAAGTCGGTAATTATAACATTTTTATCCACTTTTGTGTATTTACCTACCATCTCACGGAACAGCGTGTCCTGCTCAAAGTAAAGTTTGACGCGCTCCGCGACGTCGAAGTCGGCGATAATCTCGGTAATGCTTTGCGTCGCGCAGGATTTTATCAGCTTCTCCATTAAACTGAAGTTACTGATACGGAAATCGCGGAAGCGTCCAAGTCCCGTGCGCGGGTCCATAATAAACCCAAGCAGTACCCACCCCTCCGGATTAAGTATTTCGTCCGCGGAAAGTTTACCGGAGTCAACCTTATCCACGGCGACGACCATCTCCTCAAATTGCGGGAGTTTAGCCTTACCGCCGTAGTATTCATAAACAACTCTGGCGGCGCTGTCCTCGATACGGCTTACGCCCTCGAACACAATATCGGAACCGAGGCGCTCGCTTTCGGAGGAATGGTGGTCGAACCACAGTCCGCAGCCTTTGACGTACGGGATATTGGCGAGAATGTCGTTGGAATCGACTTCAATAAGACCGTCCTGAATGTCCTTTGGGTGAACGAATTTAACCCCGTCGTCAATCAGGCCGAGTTCCGCAAGCAGAGTTCCGCACGCCAATCCGTCAAAATC
>JAISKY010000253.1 GCA_031260745.1 Oscillospiraceae bacterium | reverse complement strand
GATTATTTTCATCGTTTCGCTTCCCCCTTTTTCTTGTCCTTGCCCAGCCAACCGGAAAATTCAAGCCCGCCGTATAATATCACGAAATTAATCAATCCCACCAACAACAGCAGGGGTAATGACAGATGTTCCCAATGGTTATTGCCGGGCAATAACAACGGCATTACGAACCGCATTATCGCGATATGCAGCGCGGAGTATATCACGCTTGTAATCAACCGTTGGACGTGAATATTCAATGCGGCGAACTTACGCTTCACGAGCCGTAATCCATACCGAGCTTCGCCGCTCTGACGTTGAAGTCGAACATCTCTTTTTTCGACGCGGGAACCGACTTGCGAATCGCTTCGGTTAGAGTGTCCGCTTCGCAGAACGGATATTCGGCGAACAGCTTTCCGACAAGGATAATGTTCGCCAACCCTTTCAGCCCTTCGTCCTCGGCGATTGCGGTCGCGGGTACGTAATGTACGGTAACGTCGGAGCGCGTGACTCTCGCGGAAATCATAGTGCTGTCAACGAGAACCAGACCTCCGGCAGGAACCGCGTCGATGAATTTTTCAAGCGACGGCTGATTCATAACAATCAGCTGATTCGGCGCGACTACAAGCGGAGACCCAATCGGCTCGTCGCTTATGCTAACGCCGCAGTTAGCCGTGCCTCCGCGCATTTCCGGTCCGTAGGACGGCAGCCACGAAAGCTGACGCTCCTCAATAAGTCCGCAATATGCGATTACCTTACCGGCGAACAATAAACCCTGTCCTCCGAATCCGGCAAGAAGCAAATTCAAATCTTTTTTCATATTTATGCCTCCTCCGGGTACTTGTCTTTGTATACGCCTAACGGATAATACGGAATCATATTATCGCGCAGCCACTGCAACGCTTCGTTAGGCTCAAGACCCCAGTTAGTCGGGCAAGTCGAGAGTATTTCCACAATGGAGTAACCTCTGCCTTGAATTTGGTTCTCGAACGCGCGTCTAATCGCCTTTTTAGCTTTGCGGACGTTTTGCACGGTGTCAACCGTGACGCGTTGAGCCAGCGCGACACCGTCAAGCGTAGACAGCAGTTCGCAAACTCTAATCGGGAAACCTGAATATGTCGTGTCGCGTCCGTAAGGCGTAGTTTGAGTAACCTGTCCCGGCAAACTCGTCGGAGCCATCTGCCCGCCCGTCATTCCGTAAATCGCGTTGTTGACAAAGATAATCGTGACGTTCTCGCCGCGCGTAGCCGCGTGAACGGTTTCCGCCATACCAATTGCGGCTAGGTCGCCGTCGCCCTGATAGGTGAATACTACGCTGTCCGGCAACGCTCTCTTAATTCCGGTCGCGACCGCGGGAGCGCGTCCGTGAGCCGCCTCCACCATATCACACGCGAAATAGTTGTACGCAAGCACCGCGCAGCCAACCGGAGCGATTCCGATAGTTTTGCCCTCTATGCCAAGCTCGTCTATAGTTTCGGCAATCAGCCGGTGTATAATACCGTGAGTACACCCCGGACAGTAGTGAAATATATCGTCCGTAAGCGCTTTCGGCTTATCAAATACAATAGCCATTTATAACCTCCAAATCACAGTTCAATTAAAATGTTCGGATAATTCCAAACGGAAAAACCATAAGGGCTTTTTCGTTTGCCTGAATACGTTATGCCCGCGGCGGCTCGCCGCTAACCTCTAAAATGTTCGGATTATTCCAAACGGAGAAGCCATAAGGGCTTTTTCGTTTGCCTGTATACGCTATGCCCGCGGCGGCTCGCCGCTAACCTCTAATATGTTCGGATTAATCCAAAAGGATAATCCATAAGGGCTTTTTCGTTTGCCTGTATACGCTATGCCCGCGGCGGCTCGCCGCTAACCTCTAAAATGTTCGGATAATTCCAAACGGAAAAGCCATAAGGGCTTTTTCGTTTGCCTGAATACGCTATGCACGCGGCGGCTCGCCGCTAACCTCTAAAATGTTCGGATAATTCCAAACGGAGAAGCCATAAGGGCTTTTTCGTTTGCCTGAATACGTTATGCCCGCGGCGGCTCGCCGCTAACCTCTTTGATTTTCGCGAGAACTTCTGCGGGAGTGGGAATTACGCCGCCGGTTCGCCCGGTAAAATATACGGGCTTTTTGCCGTTAACCGCAAGGCGAACGTCGTCCACCATCTGCCCCATACTCATCTCAACGGTGACGAACGATTTCGCGGTATCCGCGAGTTTTGATATCGCGTCGTTCGGGAACGGCCAAAGCGTAATCGGACGCAAAAGTCCGGCTTTAATTCCCTCGGCTCTTGCCTGATTGACCGCGGAGCGGCTTACTCTGGCCGACGCTCCGTAGGCTACGACCACAACGTCCGCGTCCTCGGTCATTACGGACTCGAAACGCTGTTCCTCCGCGATTATTTGGTCGTAGCGTTTTTGACGTTCGCGTATTGTTTTCTCCAATAGGTACGGGTCAAGGTAAAGCGAGTTGATAATGTTCTTTTTACGTTTGCCGCCGTGACCGTTCGCCGCCCACGATTTGTCAAACTGCTGAACCGCGCTTGTATCGGGCAACTCTACGGGTTCCATCATCTGCCCAAGCATACCGTCCGCGAGAATCATAACGGGAGTGCGGAACTTGTCGCCAAGCTCAAACGCTTTGAACACGAGGTCAACCATTTCCTGCACGGTCGAGGGCGCGAACACAATCAGGTGAAAGTCGCCGTGTCCGGTCGCCTTAGTCGCCTGCCAGTAATCCGCCTGACCCGGTTGAATCCCGCCGAGTCCGGGACCTCCGCGCTGTACGTTTACAATCAAAGCCGGCAGGTCTGAACCCGCCATATAGCTGATGCCCTCGCTTTTAAGACTAATTCCGGGCGAGCTTGAACTCGTCATAACCCTCACGCCCGCCGAGGACGCTCCTAGCACCATATTTATAGCGGCAATTTCGGATTCCGCCTGTAAATATGTACCACCGATTTTCGGCATTTTCTTAGCCATATACGCGGCAAGCTCCGTCTGCGGAGTAATGGGATAGCCGAAGAAATGACGGCATCCGGATAATATCGCCGCCTCCGCAAGCGCTTCGTTGCCTTTCATAAGAACTTTTTCTGCCATTATTAGGATATTCCTTTCTAAAATCGTTTCGTTGCGCGAGTCTTTACTTCTCGACGGTTATCGCGCAATCGGGACACATTGTAGCGCAGAATGCGCAACCGATACAGTCGTCGGGAGCGGTAACTCCGGCGGGGTGATAGCCTTTCGCGTTAAGGCGATTGTTATCCAGCGCGATTATGTGCTTTGGACACGCCACGACGCATAGCTCGCAGCCTTTGCATAGGTTTTCGTCAATGGTGATTTTTGGCATTGCTTATTTACTCCTTATTACCACGGTGTTTTTACATATATATCTATTGGAAAAGTATTCTTCTGTTTTAGGTCATTCGCTATCTCTCGCGGAGCCGTAACCATTACCAACGGAAGTTCCAGCCTTGCGGCGGTATCGCGAGCGAATCGCATTGAACCTACGATTGTTTCACGGGTTGTTTCTCCCATCAGGTGCGAGTTATTCACCACTCCGGTAGCGTTAAGCCGCGAACATTCCTCAATCTCCGGTAATAACGCGGCGGCGGTTTGAGCGTTTGAGGTTTCCGGTCTGTTTTTATTGATAACGTACAACATCGCGTAACCTTTTTGGCGTATTCGGTTAGAGAACCGTCCGAGAACCGTAGCTCCGGCGGGGTCACCTCCAACGTCGATAACCGTGAAATCGTTAGGGTTGTCCGGCTTGTCGAATACGGACAATATATCAGGCGGCAAGGCCGGCGCGTCAAGGTTTCCCTTTGCGGATTTTGACGCGATTAAATGAATATTGTATATGTCCAGTAATTGGTCGTAATCCGACGAGCGGAAATACGGGTTAACAATATCCAAATCCACCAACGTAACGTTTTTGCCGAGTTTAGCTTCGGCAATCGCAATATTCAGCGACAAATTGGTTTTGCCGCTGCCGTAATGACCGCATATAATGACAAAAGGAGGGAATTCCATAAACATCGCTACAATCATAGCACAATTTAACGCAAATTACAATAGCAGATTTGAAAAAAACCGCATTTTTTTGGCGGCGAACCGCCGTCGGTTAGACAATACCGCGAAACTCCCGCCGCCGCTTACGTCAACGCGAGTTTGGAGCGGTTACTAAAAGTGATTTTTCCTTAATAATACGTAGAAAAACGTAAACATTCTCTAACGTATTGGTATAATTTACAAAACTATAAAATACCGATGAACCATAATTCAATTGAACAATCGCGAAAACTCTTGCGGTATAGGCGCTTCAAAACGCATATTTTGGTTCGTGACAGGGTGTTTAAGCTCCAGCAGATTAGCGTGAAGTCCCAACCGTCCGATAGGATTCCGAGTTGAACCGTATTTCTTATCGCCAATAACCGGGTGTCCGAGTTCTTTCGTATGAACGCGAATTTGATTCTTGCGTCCGGTCAGCAATCGAATATCAAGCAGAGAATATTCCGAAGTTTCCCGCGCTACGCGATATTCCGTGACAGCTTCTAATCCGTCGCCGTCAGAGTGTCCGGAGTACATAAGATGCGTTTTGGTTTCTAACAAAAAAGAGCGAATTGTTCCGCTTTTTTCGTTCAATTTACCCTCAACAATCGCAGTGTAACCTCTGTTAACAACAATTTTATCCCAGTTATTCTGAAACGCGCGCTTGATTTCCTCGTTTTTCGCGAACAGCAGAACTCCCGACGTATATTGGTCCAGACGATGTACCACAAAAATCCTATTGCGCGGGTCGCTTTGACGTACGTAATTGGTAATTATCCGATAAGCGGTATTCTCTTTCTCGCTTTCAGTCGCTATTGACAATAAACCGGCGGGCTTGTTAATTACGATTATCTCTTTATCCTCGTATATGATATTTGACGGACTGTTGTTATTGCTCTGTGATTTTACAGAAATAGTCTGTCCGATTGACAGCTTATGGTTATATTGCGTAACGGATATACCGTTAACATAAACCGCGCCGTTTTTCAGCAAATTCTTTACGTTATTACGCGACATATTTGGCAAAGACTCAAGCAGAAAAGTTAGAAGTTCGCAGTCCTCGCGCGCGGTAAACAGCATATCTTTCTTTTGAAATTGACGATTCTTTTTATCGTTAATAATACTCACACTCCTAACGGCAATTTTGTATTTTCTATGCCAACCTTAACAGGGTGACGGATAATTGTCCGCAGCTTTTCCGGAACGGTTTTTCTTGGGTCCGCGAGGTAAATCTCGTGATGACAATATTCCTCCGTAAAATTGAGTTTATACGCGGAATCCCTAATGAATCCGTCTAACGCGGCAATTGTAGAGGGTTCGTCGTCATAAGAGCCAATGTGCGTAATTTGAGCGCATAACCCCTCGGTGAATACTTCCAGCCGCGCAAGACTTAAATCCAAATTCGGCTTCTTTTTGGCGAGCGTTTCTTTCGCTTGCTCAAAGACGATTTGCGTGACAAATTCCGGCTGACGTATCATAGAAGTCCATTGGAAACTGTTTTTGTCAGTTACGTAATTCTGCCACAGACCTTCAAGCGGAGGTACGACAAAATCAAAGTAGCCCTCCGGAGGATTGACGCTTTTCTTGCTCATCTTGATGGAATATGACAAGCCGTACAGAGTCGCTACTGCGTTTTGGTACGCTTTGGAAGTATTTGGGTCGCCCTCTCCGTCAATCATTATGAATGTCATTGCCGGCACATCAACAAAAGACGGTATCGGTTTCGGAGAGTACAATTCCTTATACTCTTTCTTGAAATCAAACGGCATATTATGCTCCTTTTAAGACTACGGTAAGTTCCGCTAACTGAAAATTAATTATTTTGCTCAAATCGTTTAGCGCAACCTCGACTTGATAACCGATTTTACCCGCGCTGAAACAGAAACTCTCAAAATTCTCCGCGGAACTGTCGATTGTCGTTATAAACGCTTTTTTCATACCAATAGGCGAACATCCGCCGTGCATATAGCCCGTCAGCGGCAAAAGCTCTTTAGCCTTAATCATTTCGACAGACTTTTCACCTACGCTTTTGGCGGCTTTTTTCAAATCCAGTTCTTCGGCGACAGGAATTACGAATACATAGTGACCTCCGGATTTCCCGATGGTCACAAGCGTCTTAAATACTCGAGCGGGGTCTTGCCCCAGCGCTGTCGCGACGTCTATTCCGCTAACGGCGTCCGTATTCGCGTAGTTGTAACTCTTGTACTTTATTCCCTTTTGCTCCAGTAAGCGCATAACATTTGTCTTTTCGTCCATTGCCCGGAAACCTCATTTACAATTATAGTTGTTAATTCGCGATTTGTCAACAGAGCAAGTTGAAAAACCGCGAATATAGGTGAGGTCAAAAAATTTTAGCCCCACCTATTTTCTAATATCCTCGTACCGCGCTTATGGGATAGTTGTAAAATCTTTTTCAAGCTGACTAACAGGTTCATACGACTTAACTACGAGTTGTAGGCGATACGGCTTAGGCGGTAGACTTCATCGCGGAATACTTCGCCAAGTCCGCCCGCTTGCGGGTTTAGCGTACTTGTTTTCCCTATTTTGCAGAATTTATCGACATAGTTTTTCGCGGCGGCTTTTACAACGGACTCCGAAGCGTCCTCTGCGAGTTCGTCGGGGATAACGCCTATGATGATTTTGTCGCCGTAAAGCTCGTACTCCTTTTGCGTGTCATTCATCGGTTGTCCCGACCACGAATCCCAGCCCGCCTTAATCATATTCGGTACTTGACGAATCGCCTGACCGCAGGAATGCAGGTCGCAGAACACGCCTTTGGAGTGCAGGAAATCTGTCACTTTCTTCATCGCGGGTACGATTATTTCCTCGCCGGTTTCCGGACTGAAGAAGCAGGATTTCTGACCGCCCCAGTCGTCGTGGATACAGAATCCGTCAATTTTGAAGTATTTTAGGCACTTATCGAAAATCTTAATATAGAGGTCGGACAGCGCGAACATAATTTCCTTAACCGCGTCTTGTTGCTCCTCGTCAACGAGCGCGAACGCGGCGGACTCGAAATCCATCCACGAAATCAGACGCTCAAACCAACCGGTCTGAAACCACATCTGCGTGAACTTATCGGTATTCAGGTACTCCGCGCTGATTTTCGCCGCGCTTTCCCAATCCCATTTTTCGATGTCCGGGAATTTGATGACGCTTTTCCAGTCATTCGCGTCAGATAGCGTCGGTTTACCGGGTCGCACCATTGAACCGAATGCGGACGCGATGTACTCCCACTCAATGCCGAATATATCTGTGTTGATTTCGTGGTCCCGCGGCGGCGGGAAATCGGAGCCTTCGATTACCATTCCGCGCGCGATGTTATCCGGTATGATTTGCGGAGCGAAAAGCCGGACTTCGTCCGCGCCCGACACCTGCCATACCGGCTCGCCCTTGTACAGCGCGATGTACGCCTCCTTAGGCGTACAGGGATACTTGTAGCTTTTGACGGTTCTGCCCAATCTACCCTCCGTTATCGTCGCTTCGTCCAGTTCTTTCTGGTTATATGGATATTTCATACTTATTTCTCCGTTTTACGTATTTTTGCATAAGATTGAATTAATAACTTGTTTCGCAACAATCAAAAGAAAGCCCGAAGCGAAACGCCGCAGGCTTCCCCGTCATAATCTGTTCAGATTACTCTTTTTAGGCGTAGTTGCCGTTGTATACATTACCGACTTAGGACTGG
>JAISKY010000194.1 GCA_031260745.1 Oscillospiraceae bacterium | reverse complement strand
TAGGCGGCGGTTGTTAAAAAATCTCAACCTCGTCCGTCCGCTTTGCCGTACCCTTTTTCGCCTGCCGTAAAAATCCCTCAACTTTTTCATTTTGGGGCTTGACTTTTATAGGCAGGTTTATAGGATTATATCACAGCTAGTGAAAAATGTCAACCGTTTATTGGATATTTTGTAATACATCAGATGATTATTTGTGATGCAAATTTTGTGCGAATATTAAGCGGATAAAATTAGAAAAAGAGAAATGGAATGTAAGACAGAGCGATACAAACAATCGCGATGTACGCTTGCCTGTTACGGATAATCCTGTGTTTTTGAACGTCCGCGGTTCAGTATAAATAATACTTGACAAATTACAAAAACTGTGATATGCTATTAATAATTTAGTAACATATTTATTAGGAGGACAAACACTTGAAAAAAGCACTATCCCTGTTGATGGCAATGTTATTTGTAGTTGCCATATTCGCGGGCTGTACCTCGTCGGGCAACGGAGATACCGCCGCAACTTCGGGCGGTACGGCTACGACTAAGCCCGTGGACGCGTCCAAAGAGAAAATTATTATCGGCGGAGTACGCTCCCAGAGCGGAGTATTCGCGGTTTTCGACGAAACCGCGTTCGGACCAATCTATCGTCTGTGGGCTGACGAAGTAAACGCCGCCGGCGGTATCTTCGTTGAGGAATACGGAAAGAAACTTCCGGTGGAACTCCTTATCTACGACGACAAATCCGACCTCGGAACGATGACGCGGTTGTACGAGAAGCTGATTCTTGAGGACAAGGTTGATTTTCTGCTTCCTCCGGTCAGCACGGCGTTCCTGTACGCGGCTGTGCCGATTGCCGAAAAATACGGCTACGTAATGATTGGCGCGGAGGGCGGCAGTACCACGCTTAAAGAGTATATTGAGAAAAACCCCGGGTTCTTCTCTACGCTGAATTTCTCCGATACGCAAATCCCCGCGCTTGTTGACGTATTGAACGAGGGCAATATCAAATCCGCGTATATCGTATACATAGAGGACTTGCACGGCACGGAGTACAGTACGGCTGCGGAACCCGCGTTCAAGGACGCCGGAATCGAAATCAAGGGAATGAAAAGCGTTCCGCCTGACATTCAGGATATGACTCCGATTATCAACGACGCTAAGGCTAGCGGAGCGCAGGCGTTCTTAGTGTTCGCTTATCCCGACCAGGGATTCCTCGCGGTAGGACAGTCACAGGCGCTGGGTTACAACCCGGACGTATTCCTAATCGGACCCGGCGGAAACTTTGAGTTCTGCAAAGGCGCGTTAGGCGGCGAAGAAGCCGTTGAGGGAATGATGTCGTGGGGCGGTTGGAATGTAAAGAGTTCCGAAGCCGCTAAGGACTTCGCGGCGCGTTTCCTGGCAAAGTACGCTGACCAACCCGCGGTTTCTATTGACTGGTGGGGACATCTTCCGTATTATACGGGCTTACAGATATTACAGCAGTCCATCGAAAAGACCGGAACGCTGGATAACGCGACCATTATCAACTATATGAAGAACAACCATTTTGACTCTGTTATGGGCGATGTGTATTTCATCAACAATATGCTCGCGCCGGAGTGCTACCTTGGTAACATCGGTCAATGGCAGAGCGGTATTTTCGAGGTAACGGACAATTCCGACCATCGCACCGCCGCCCCGATTTTCCCGAAACCCAACTGGCCGTAAAGACAGTTAACAATTAATAGTGAACAGTTAACAGTTTTACCTAATCGAATGATTGCCGCGCTAAATTGCAATCGTTATAACTTTAGGCTAAACTGTTATCTGTTCTCTATTAGGTTTATCAAATCACGCAATTGTTAGATATAGCTGTTTAAGGAGGAGTAATATTGACAACTCTGCTTAACATCATCATCGGCGGCTTGATAATGGGCGGGATATACGCTATTATCTCGATGGGGCTGAGTATGCAATACGGCGTAGCCCGTATTTTGAACGTGTCACACGGCGAGTTCATTATGTTGGGCGCGTTTTTGACCTGGACGCTGAGCCAAGCGGGAATCAGCCCGTTGCTGTCGCTGGTTATTGTGTCGCCGCCGCTATTCCTGATTGGGTTTATTATCCACAGGACGGCGTTCAAACGTCTAAGCTCAATTTCCGGCGGAGGCGCGTTTGAGGGCAACGCTATGCTGGTTTCGTTCGGATTAATGTTTATACTGCAAAACGTCGCGATGATAATTTGGGGTTCATCGCCGCAAGGCTATCAGTTTTTAGTAAAATCCGTAACTCTTGGCGGAGCGACTTTCGCGGTCAACCGACTTGTAGTATTGCTGTTCGCGCTGGTAATCAGCATAGGATTCTACTTTTTCCTAAGCCGCTCGCGAATAGGCAAGTCAATCAGAGCGGCGTCGCAAGACCCGATAGCCGCCGGACTGATGGGCGTAAAAATTAACCGCGTTATGGCGCTGTGTTTCGCCATCGGAGCGTTGCTCGCGGGTTTAGCGGGCGTGTTGCTAAGTATGATTTACCAAATCAACACGGCAATGGGTATGAGTTATACGGTAATCGCGATTATCGTAGTCGTACTCGGCGGATTAGGCAGTATACCGGGCAGTTTAATCGGCGGTTTTATTCTAGGATTGGTGGGCAGCGCGGTAAGTTACATAGAACCGAGTTTGCAATTGGTCGCGTATTATGTAATTATTATGTTGCTGCTTTTAGTACGTCCGAAAGGACTATTGGGGAGGTAACGCAATATGTCGCAATATACTGTGGTTCTGCTGAGCAGTATCATAATGTACATTGTCCTCGCTGTAAGCTGGACGATGTTCTCCGCTCCGACGGGCTATGTGTCGTTAGCGACAGCCGCGTTTTTCGGCGCGGGAATCTACACTACGGCATTTTTGGGCGAGTTTATTCCGCTGCCGCTCCTTATGCTTGTCGGAGGAATTGTCAGCTTCGTTCTGGCGTTTTTGGTCGGCGCGATTACGCTTAGACTAAGAGGCGTGTATTTCACCATATTCACGTTCGGACTGGTTGAGCTTTTGAAAAATCTTGTATTGTGGTTTGAGATTAAGTTCACACACGTCAGAGGACGCTTTGTAGTGTCAATCGACCACACGACCGTGTTTTGGTCGTTGCTCGTACTGCTTGCGCTATTGCTGGTTGCCGTAGCGCTAATCAAACGCTCACGATTTGGCAGAGCTTTACAAGCCGTCGGTGAGTCGGAGGACGCGGCGGCTCACATCGGAGTAAATACAACGCTGGTAAAAGTAACCGCGTTCGCGGTCAGCGCGTTTGCCGCCGGAGCGGCGGGAGCCGCGATGGCTACGCGGTGGTCGTACATTGACCCCGGAATCGCGTTTAACTCGCTTATGAGCTTTATGCCCGTATTAATGGCGATATTCGGAGGTATGCGTAAAACGGCGGGACCGGTAATCGGCGCGATTTTGTTCGCGTACCTTGAGGAACTGCTGATAACCAGATTCCCGTCGCTGTATATGATAATCTTCGGCGCGATTATGGTCGGCGTTATTTTGTTCCTGCCGGACGGCATAATGGGACTTGTTACGAAACTGACGCGAAGGGGGGCAAAGACGCTTGAACATTCTTGAGGGTCACGGACTGACTAAGGCGTTTGGAGGCCGCGTCGCAGTTGACAATGTTGACTTTACTCTTGCCGAGGGTGAAATCCTCGGACTGATTGGTCCTAACGGCGCGGGCAAGACGACGTTGTTTAACCTAATATCGGGAGCGTTGAGCATTGACGCGGGTACTGTAACGCTTACAGATTCCGACGCGGGTACGCGGCGCGTTAGCGGCTTAAAACCGCATAAGATTTGCCATTTGGGTATCGCGAGAACATTTCAGGCGGCTAAGAATTTCCCCGGTATGTCGTTGTATGATAATATCCTTAGCAGCGCGCAATTCGGCAATAAACACATCTCGGACAAGGATGCGAAAGCTAAAACCGATAAAGTTATTGAGTTTACCGGATTGGAACCGTTGATGGATAAATCCGTAAAGGATATTCCGCTTGCGGGTCAGAAGCGTTTAGAGGTAGCCAGAGCCTTAGCGACAAATCCGAGTATTCTGCTGTTGGACGAGGTTATGGCGGGGCTTAACCCCTCGGAAGTTGAGGAGTCAATGCGCTTGGTTACGAAAATTAACGAATCCGGTATTACGATTATAATGATAGAACACGTGATGAAAGCGATAATGAGCATTTGCGGCAGAATACTCGTACTTCACCACGGGCAGAAACTCGCGGAAGGCTCGCCGGAGGAAATATCCTCCGATAAGAGCGTCATCGAAGTGTATTTGGGAGGTTAGCCGTGCTTGATATTAGAAACCTGAACGTATCCTACGGCAATGTTCAAGTATTGTGGGACGTGAGCCTGAACGTACGGAAAGCGGAAATTGTCGCGTTGCTCGGCGCGAACGGCGCGGGTAAGACGACGCTTCTTAACGCGCTTACCGGAGTTATCCCGTTGCGGTCCGGAGAGGTTGAGTTTGACGGAACCCGCATTGACGGTATTGCCAACTCCGACATAATGGAGCGCGGAATCGCGTATCTGCCCGAAGGCGGTCGGCTGTTTCCTGAAATGACGATTCAGGAAAATCTTGAGATGGGAGTATATCCCCGTAAACTGTGGGGAACTCGCAAAGCTCAACTGGAGCGCGTGTACGATACGTTTCCGATACTCCGCGAGCGTAAGCGTCAGCTTGCCCGCACAATGAGCGGCGGCGAACAGCAAATGCTCGCTATGGGGCGCGGTCTTATGTCTAATCCTAAGCTGTGCTTGTTTGACGAGCTTTCGTATGGGCTCGCTCCGATTATGGTTCGCGAGGTATTCCGAATTGTTACCTCGCTGCGTGAGCAAGGTATCACGGTTTTGCTCGTTGAGCAAAACGCGTATCAAACGCTGGAGATAGCCGACCGCGCTTATGTGCTTGAAAACGGTCGCGTCGCTCTAAGCGGCGACAGTAAGGAGCTTTTAGCCAACGATTACGTCCGCGAGGCATACTTGGGGCTGTAGACGCTAAACTCGTAAGCCGTACTAACGCCGCTTGATTCAGACTGCGAGAAAAAACCGCAAATCAACCGTTATTCGGCGTTTATACGCTCTGCGGCAAACTATAGAAGGAATGAACTAATGTCTGTCAAAATCTCTAATAACCTGCCGGCAATTGACTTGCTTAAACGCGAGAACATCTTCGTGATGACCGAGGACAGAGCGGACGAGCAAAACATTCGTCCGCTGAAAATACTTATACTGAACCTGATGCCTACTAAGTCAGTTACGGAAACCCAGCTTCTGCGTAAGCTGTCGAACTCTCCGCTTCAGGTTGAGGTTGAGTTTATCCACGTCGCGAGCCATACCGCTAAAAACACCGATTCCAAGTATCTTGATTCGTTCTACACCACATACGAGCAAGTGCGCGAACACCGCTTCGACGGAATGATAATTACGGGCGCGCCCGTGGAACTTATGCCGTTTGAGGAAGTAGACTACTGGCCGGAACTTAGCGAGATAATGCGTTGGACAACGACCAACGTACATTCTACTTTGCACATTTGCTGGGGCGCTCAGGCGGGGTTGTATTATCATTACGGAATTAAAAAGCATACGCTGTCAAAGAAGATATTCGGAGTGTTTGACCACTCGGTTATGGAATACCACTCACCGTTTTTGTTCGGCTTCGACGATACGTTCAAAATGCCGCACTCGCGCTATACGACCGTGTTCAAGGACGATATTCTGGCAGTTCCGGAGCTTGAGCTTCTCGCGGTATCTGACGAAGCCGGGGTCGCGATTGTCAAATCGTCGGACAGCCGTCAAATATTCGTTACGGGTCACGCGGAGTACGACGCGGACACGCTTGCGTTGGAATATTTTCGCGACCGCGACAGCGGTCTTGATACCGCTATCCCCAAAAACTACTTTCCTGACGGCGATTCGTCGCGCCCTCCGGTTATCTCTTGGCGCGCTCACGCTCAGTTGCTGTTCAATAACTGGCTGAATTACTGCGTGTATCAGTCTACGCCGTTTGACATTGACGAAATCGGGAAAAAATAACTCTAATTAGCGGCTCAAAATAAAGCGTTGCGAAAAAAGTAAAAATAGGTATTGACAAAGGGAAATCGGTGTGATATAATCACATAAAACATATCGGTTAACTATACTTTAATAAAAAGAGGGCTATACAATGAGCGGAAAAAAGTACAAGTTTGAAACACTACAACTGCACGTAGGTCAGGAACAACCGGACTCGGCGACAGACGCCAGAGCCGTACCGATTTACCAGACCACGTCGTATGTGTTTCCGACGTCAGAGTCCGCCGCCGCTAGGTTTGCGCTTAGCGAAGCGGGCAACATCTACACGCGTCTGATGAATCCGACCTCCGACGTGTTTGAAAAGCGTATCGCCGCGCTTGAAAACGGAGCGGCGGCGTTAGCTACGTCGTCGGGAGCGGCGGCTTGCGCGTACGCGATTCAAAATATTGCTCGCACCGGCGACCATATCATCAGCGACAAGTTCATCTACGGCGGTACATACAACCTGTTCCTGAACACGCTGAAAGACATCGGAATCGAAACGACTTTCGTTGACGCGTCTAATCTTGCGGAGATTGAAGCGGCGTTCAAACCTAATACGAAGGCCGTTTTCGCGGAAACTTTAGGTAATCCTAACTCCACGATAATCGACTTGGAAGCGGTTTCCGCTTTGGCGCACAAAAACGGAGTGCCGCTTATCGTCGATAATACGTTCGCGACGCCGTATCTGCTTCGCCCGATTGAGTACGGAGCGGACGTTGTGGTACATTCCGCGACGAAGTTCATCGGCGGTCACGGAACGTCAATCGGCGGCGTGATTATCGACTCGGGCAAATTCGACTGGGCTCAAAACGATAAGTTCCCGGGCTTGTCGAAGCCTAATCCGAGCTACCACGGCGTAGTGTTCACCGAGGCTTGCGGAGCTAGCGCGTACATTATGAAGGCCCGCACGACGTTAATGCGCGATACGGGTTCTACGCTGTCGCCGTTTAACTCGTTCCTGTTCATTCAAGGGCTTGAAACGCTGTCGCTGCGCGTGGAGCGTCACGTTGAGAACGCTCTGAAAGTCGTGGAGTACCTTACGAAGCACCCGCAGGTTAAGCAGGTTAACCACCCGAGCCTGCCTAATCGCGCCGACAACGCTCTATATAAGAAGTATTTCCCCAACGGCGGAGGTTCGATTTTTACGTTCGAGCTTAA
>JAISKY010000154.1 GCA_031260745.1 Oscillospiraceae bacterium | reverse complement strand
CTAATCGCGACCGCCGACGTTTTGGACATTTATACTATAATTGCGTCTTCGCCGGCGGACACAGGCGATTCAGACTGGACGATTGACGATATGCTGTCAATCGACGTTGGAGACGGCGAACTTTTTGGGCGCGTATTAGACGGCAGAACTTACGGGGTGGAGCAAAATAACTTGCTTGAAATATTTTGCGCTCTGTATATGGATAAATTCATTGATTGGAACACGGGCGAGTGCAATTTTGAAAGTCCGGAGTTTATCAAACTCCTTGAAATCTGCAACCGCCAGACAACAAATTACACGCTCGAACTTGAGCGCAAGCTATATATAGACCAAGTGCATTTTCCGTTTTTTCTTGTCAAAAACTACGGCGACTACTTAAATACAATCGGGAAGTTTGTATTCAAGCCGTGGCCGGAAGTCGGCAATAAACTGAGAACCGACATGGGCGGAATCGCGAACTTTGCGATTTGCTCAACCTCGAAGTACAAAGACGGAGCGTGGCAATTCGCGCGTATTCCGTTTACTTATGAATGGCAAACGCAAGTGCCGGGTAACGCAGAACCCGGTCAGGTAAGCCTTTCTATCTGGACGCGTCCCGACGTTGTGAAACTTGTCAGGGCGTGGACAGAGCATATCAGTCCGGAGTTATGGGAAAGCGAACGTAAAGAAGCGTTCGAGCATATTATTTCACTAATTGACACCTGCACCGGAGCGTACCGCTTAGACCCGACGCTGTATAATATCGTACTCGACGATTGCAAAGCGTACTTTGCGGGCGACAAGTCCGCCGAGGAAACGGCTAAGCTGATTCAGGGTCGCGTGAGCATCTACGTAAACGAGCAAAAATAAAATATATTTGCAAATTTCTCCGGTTTGTGCTATAATAGTTGCAGAACTTTTTGTGGGGTGACACGATATGGCAAAAGTGATTCTTTTACGCGGGAAAATTTGCGGCGGGAAAACAACTTACGCGCATAAACTAATGACGCAAATAAACGCTGCGCTTTTATCAGCTGACGAGATAATGCTTGCGATGTTTGGTCAAGACGTCGGAGAAAACATAACGAAATGGTAGAACGTACAGAAATTTATCTGCGTGAAAAGTTCCTTGAGATTATCAGCGTTGGAGTTTCTGTTTTACTTAGCCGGGGATTTTGGAAAAAATCCGAACGTAAATTATTTCAGATATCTTTACGCCAGAAGATATTCCTGTCGAGTGGAATTATCTCGCTCTAGCCCGATTCGTAGTTTTCATAAAACTTTGACAACGCTCCGATTTAATGTTATACTACTAATAGAAAAACGAAACGGGAGCAAATATATGAAACGAACAATAGCAATATTGATACTGCTTGCGCTTACGGCAGCTACACTCGCCGCTTGCGCAGCAAAACCTCACCCGCCTACAGAGAAGGAAATTGCCGAATTCCGAAGAACACACCCGGTACCCGCAAGGGATAATGCTTTGACAGTAGATGACGGCGTTGACAGAAGCGATGTCCAAACCGGATATTGGGTAGGCGAATCTGACATTGTTTTACACGTAGAGATTATCGGAGACTTTGAAGTTGAAAGGATTCCTGTATATGGCGGCTATATAAGGACACCATTTACTCCCGCAAGAGTTGTTGAGATTGTTTCGTATAAACAAGAAAATAAGTTCGGGTTTGATTTCAAAGTTGGTGATACGATTAGTATTTGTTCGGCAATTATGAAAACAGGGGAAAGCTACCTTATAATTGGTTTTGAGAGGCAGAAACGGAACGAACTATCTGTAATAGAACCGCAACAGGAATACTACATAACCGACAGTTCTTATCTGATTGCGGTGGAAAACCAACGCAATCACAAGGATTACACAAGTACGTCTCTTGACGCGTTCAAGTCAAGTCTAAAAGCTCTGACTGTTGAAAATGGTTGGAGCTCAGAATTTTCCGAAACAGAAAAAGTTAAAGTAGAACCGACAGAGCCTTGACAATATATGTCACGTTTCGTTATATGTGGCTGATTTCGCGATTGTTGTTTTCGCGTCAGACAGGAGCGGTCGCATATTCGATATTAAGAAAACGCGGTGAGCGGTAATTTTTTGTACAATCGGAATATTATGGCGCTCGGGATAATCGTTATGAATTATTGACAAAAGAACGCTTGCATTTTTGATGAAAGTGTGGTAAAATGAACTCAAACGAATTAAACAGGAGGCAAATTATTATGGCATTCAAAATTTCAGAGATTACACCAAGAGTACGCAGACTTACCGACCGCTCCCGCGACGCCGTTCCGCACGTTGACGCGGAACGTACTCGTCTGCTTACGGAGTATTATCAGTCCGCGCCGAACGAAGTTCCTATCGTCAAGCGCGCAAAAGGCTTGTACGAGATTCTGACAAAGATGTCAGTTCACGTTGACCCCGATGAGCTTATCGTCGGTAACGTCGGAGCGGGTCTATACGGCGTAGCGGTATATCCCGAAACAGGCGCTCTTAGCTGGCTGAAACAGGAGTTTGAAAACGGCAAGTTCGACAACCGCGTACTTCAGGAAGGTCCGATGACTTGCGATGCGGAGGACAGAGAGTACATCAAATCCGTAGAGCCGTGGTGGCGTGAAAACGGTCTCGCGTCGAAAATCAAAGACGCGTTTCCGGAGGAGTCACTACCGGTAGTCGCCGCAAACGCTATTCCTCACAACCCGAATATGGCGGGAGTTCACGGTCACTTTATCGCGGGCTATCGCAGAGCGTGCGAATACGGTTTCGGACAGATAAAGAAAGATGCTCAGGCGAAAATTGACGAGATTATGCGGTCCACGGACGTTAAATTGATTGAGAAGTATCACTTTTACAAGTCGATTGTGATTTCGTGCGACGCGATAATTATTTTCACGAAGCGTTTCTCGGCGGAATGTTCCAAACTCGCGGCGGTTGAAAAAGATTCGGTTCGCAAGGCGGAACTTGAGCAAATGGCTGATAGTCTAGGGCATATAATGGAAAATCCCTGCCGTACATATTGGGAAGCGATGCAGGTTATTTACCTGTACCACCTCGTACTTAAAAACGATTTGCACGTGCTTGGGCTTGCGCCCGGACGCGTTGACCAGATTGTCGGCGATTACCTTGACGCGGATTTGAAAGCCGGACGCGTTGATTTGGTTAAGGCTCAGGAGATTGCGGACTGCTTCGCGATTAAGGTCGGCGATTTGTTCCTGTGCAACAACGCCGGAGGGGTAAAATATTTCGGAGTAAAAGCCGATAATCAGCGTATTTCACTATTCGGAGTAAAAGCCGACGGTTCCGACGCTACGAATACGGCGAGCTATATCATACTGCAAACTGCGCGTCTGTTGCGTCACGACCCGAATTTCTCTATTTTCCTGCACGAGAAACTACCGGACGAAGCGTGGGAAGCCTCGCTTGAGATGAGCAAATACGCTACCGGAGTATTCGCATTTGAGAATACGGAGTTGGTCGTTGAGGCGATGACAAAGCGCGGAATAAAAATAGAGGACGCAAGGAATGTCGCTACAATCGGCTGTACGGAGTGGTCGCCGCAGGAGGACGCGTTTATGAACGTCAGCGGTATAATGTCACGCACTCATTTCAATCCGACTAAGATAATGCTGCTCGCGATGAACAACGGCGAGGTTGAGAGTATGCCGTTCGGGTTCGACCCGATGAATCCGCCGCCGCTTGATAAAATGCCTAAGCCCGTTATCGTTCAGGCGGGAGTTCCGACAGGATATTTGTACGACTTTAAGACGTTTGACGAGGTTCTCGCGGCGTTCAAGAAGCAGTTTGAGTATTTTATGGACTGGTGGTTCCGGCTTAACAGCATAATCGAGATGTACTGCAATCCGCTGATGGTAGTTCCGGTCGCGTCGGCTACAAGTCCGACGTGTATGGAAAAAGGCGTTGATATGATGCTTGGCGGCTGTAAATACAACGGCTACGGTTCCGCGTGCATCGGTATCGCGACGGCGATTGACAGCCTTATCGCGATTAAGCACTTCTGCTTCGATACGAAACAGCTAACGACGCGTGAGTTTTACGACATCGTTATCAAAGACCAGTGGAAAGGTCACGAAGCCTTACGCGTACAGGCTAAAAACGAACCCGTATACTACGGCAACGACAACGCGGACTCCGACGCGGTGGCAAAATTTGTTTCCGACGTGTACACGACGCGGCTTAACAGCTTTGTCGGGGAGCGCGGAACATACTCCGCGGGCGCGTACAGCGCGGGCGCTCACCAGATGATGGGCGAAATGCTGCCCGCCACGTTTAACGGACGCGGCGCGGGCGAGGCGGTAGCTGACGGCGCGAGTTGCACTCAGGGAATTGACCGCGGCGGTCCGACGAGTATGCTGAACTCAATTTGCGCGCTTAATCCAAGCAACTACTACAACGGCTTGCAGTTCGTCACAAGGATTTCGCCAAGTTCCGTAGAGGGTGAAGCGGGAACGCTGAAACTGAAAGCTCTGCTTGAGGGCTTCATTGAAAACGGCGGCGGTCAGGTACAGTATAACGTAGTTTCAAGCGACCAACTTCGCGACGCTCAGGTTAATCCTGACAAGTATAAGAATCTGTCGATTAAGGTTGCGGGTTATTCGGCGTATTTCGTGGAGCTAAACCGTACGGTTCAGGACGAGATAATATCCAGAACAGACCATATCGCGTAGGTCGAAAAAATATTTTCACAGTTTTTTCTAAGGGTGGAACAGCGTTCCGCCCTTTGTTTATTGACTTTAAGCATATTTGGCAGTTAATAAGTGGAATTAAAATATGGTATTGGTAAAAAAAGTGCTTGACAATATTCTAAAAATATGTTAAAATAACTACAGAAAAAGTCACTTTTGCTGTTGATGCCGATAATCAACAAAAGTAACTTATGCACACAAAATAAATATTATGAAATGCTCAGGAGGGTATATCTAAACTATGAAATCACTTGGAATCGTAAGGCAGATTGATGGTCTGGGAAGAATTGTTCTGCCGTCGGAGCTTCGCAGGAAGTTGGACATTGACGCGGGCAATGCTCTTGAAATCTACACAGAGGGTCGCGATATTGTTTTGAGAAAATATCAGCCTTCGTGTGTATTTTGTGATAGCACTGCCGATATGAAAGTGTTCAACGGTAAGAACATATGCGCTGAATGTCAGAAAGCCATAAATGATATGTCGGGCGGGAACGAAGATTAGTTATTGTAGTTGACAAGCCCGTACGGGTTGTGTTATACTAAGTCAGCTTTCTACTATTAAAGGGGGGCTGACTTTTGTTATACGTAGTCGCTACGCCGCTTGGGAATTACGAGGATTTCTCGCCCAGAGCGGCCGAGGTTTTACGAAACGCGGACTTGATTTTATGCGAGGATACGCGAACTTCGTTTCCTCTGCTGAAAAAATTTGAAATTGATACGCGATTGAAGTCATACCATAAATTCAACGAGCGTGAGAGTATACAATCGGTGATTGATATGCTTGCCGCAGACAATGACGTAGCGCTGATAACGGACGCGGGGACTCCGTGCGTGTCCGACCCCGGCGCGAAACTCGTTGAAGCGGCGGCGAACGAGGGAATCGAGGTTACTCCGGTTCCCGGCGCGTGCGCGGCGATTGCCGCTTTGTCAATCAGCGGGTTTAACGCGGTTTCGTTCGTATTCCGGGGATTTCTGCCGCGAAAAAAAGGAGAACTAAAGCGGGTATTAGTCGCGACACTGACGGAACCAAGTCCGATAAGTATATTCTACGAGTCGCCGATGCGGATTATATCGACCGTTACGGCTATGACCGAGGTTATTCCGGTCAGTAAAGTTTGTCTTTGCAATGATTTGACTAAATCTCACGAGCGAATATACAGAGGACTGCCCGGCGAAATCTTAGACGAACTGGAGCATAACTCAAAAGCCTCAAAAGGCGAATATACAATAGTATTGGCAAGAGCAAATATTAAACCGGAGGAAATAGAAGATGACGAAGATTAGCGATATTTTGGAGTATCTTGACAAAAAGGCTCCGATGACGGGTATAATGCCTAAAGACAACGTAGGGTTGCTTGTCGGAGACGGTTCGCGGAGAGTGTCGGATATTATGCTCGCGCTGGACATAACCACGGAGGTTATTGAGGAAGCGGCGAATTTCGGCGCGGAACTTATCGTATCGCACCACCCGGTTATCCGCGACGGACTGAAAAGCCTTACGCCGGAATCTAACCCAAGCGTATATATGCTTGCGGAGCATAAAATCGCCGCGATTTGTATGCACACGAATCTTGACGCGGCTAAAGGCGGCGTTAACGACGCTTTGGCGAAAACCGCCGGGCTAACGGACTATGATACTCCGCTTGACGATTATAATATCGGACGCGTCGGAACTTTACCTAATCCGGTTCCGTTGAGCGAGTATCTGCCGGCGTTGAAAACCGCGCTTAACGCTAACGGTCTGCAATATTTCGACGCGGGTAAGACCGTCAAACGCGTAGCGGTGTGCGGGGGTTCCGGCGCGGACTTCTGCAATGAGGAACTGATGAAACAACTTGGGTTTGACACTCTGCTCACGTCTGATTTGAAGCACCATACGTGGCTTGACGCGAAGCGGCTTGGGCTGAACATAATCGACGGCGGACACTACTGCACGGAAAACGTGATTGTTCCGGTATTGCGCGATTGGCTTGCGGATAAGTTCCCGGAGCTTGAACTTAAAATATCCGAGCGTCACGTTCAGATTGACAGGTTTATATAATAAATGTACGACGGTATTTTACTTGTCAACAAACCGGAGGGTTGGACAAGTCACGATGTTGTGGCAAAAATGCGAGGCGTACTTCACGAGCGTCGTATAGGTCACGGCGGTACGCTTGACCCGCTCGCGACCGGGGTTCTCGTACTGTTTGTCGGTAAGGCTACGAAACAGGTTCAGTTCCACGAGGCGGCGGATAAAACTTACGTCGCGGGGCTTCGCCTTGGCGTAACCTCAAACACGTATGACATAACCGGAGAATTAACTACAGTCAACGAAAACGCGGCGGTTACTCGCGGGGAACTTGAATCCGCGCTGGAGAAATTTCGCGGCGAGCTTTCACAATTGCCGCCGATGTACTCCGCCGTTAAGGTTAAAGGCAAGAAACTCTACGAGTATGCCCGCAAAGGTCAGGACGTGGAGCGCAAGCCGCGCGAAGTTACGATTAAGCGGTTGGAGATTGTCAGCGGAAACGGCGCGGACTGGACGCTTGAAATAGAGTGTACCAAAGGCACGTATGTGCGCTCACTGTGCCACGACATCGGCGCGGAACTTGGAGTCGGCGGCGTGATGTCAAGCCTCGTAAGGACACGCTCCGGAGATTTTACGCTGGAACAATGCCACACGTTAGAGGAGATAATAGAAAATGCAAAAGACGGTAATTGCTCTTGGCTTCTTTGATGGTATTCACATCGGACACGCCGCGTTGCTAAAGCGCACGGTCGAGGCGGCGTGGCAAATCGGCGCTACGCCCGCGATGATGACGTTTGATACTCACCCCGACGAGCTAATAGGCGACAAAGCTGTGCCGCTCCTGACGTCGCCGGAGGAACGCGCTTCGCTCGTAAGAGAGATGTTCGGAATTGATAATATCATTGTTTTGAGGTTTGACGAAAACCTTAAAAATATGCCGTGGGAAGATTTTATCGACTGGCTGATTGAGGACTTCGGCGCGGTACGCTTCGTTGTCGGACACGATTTTCGATTCGGGCAGAGAGCCGAAGGCGACGCGGAAAAGCTAACCGCTAAAATAGAGGAAGTTCGCCGTACTCGTGACCCGCGAATCGGCTGCGACGTTATTCCGGCGGTTACGCTCAACGGAGTAACGGTTAGTTCCACGCAAATCAGAAAGCTGTTGCTTGACGGCGACCTCAAAAGCGCGACCGATTTTTTGGGGCATACTCACAGACTAACGGACACGGTTCGGTTCGGTTATCGGTTAGGCAGGACGATTGGCGCTCCAACGATTAATAT
>JAISKY010000146.1 GCA_031260745.1 Oscillospiraceae bacterium | reverse complement strand
AAGGCGGGAATCCGCAGATTCGCGCATTCGTTTATCCCGATGGACGAGGCACTCGCGTTTTGTTCATTGGATATTTCTGGTCGGGCGTACTTAAGCTTTTACGCCGAATTTGCCCAGGAGAAAATTGGCGAGTACGACAGTTGCCTGACGGAAGAATTTTTCCGCGCGTTATGTCAGCACAGCGGTATTACTTTACACCTAAAACAGATTGACGGTCAAAACGCTCACCACATTACCGAAGCGATGTTCAAGGCATTCGGTGTCGCTTTACGCGAGGCGATAACAATTACCGGAACAGGAGTTACCTCCACGAAAGGGGTATTATGATTGGAATCATTGACTACGACGCGGGAAATCTGATGAGCGTTCGTAACTCTTTGAGGTATTTAGGTTTTGACTGCGTTGTAAGTGACAAGCCTAATGCCTTGTCAGAATGCGAGAAGCTGATTTTGCCGGGAGTCGGCGCGTTTCCTTCGGCTATGACAAAACTTAATGAACGAGGTCTTGACGAGTTCATCATAAAATCAGTTGACAAGGGTATTCCCTTGTTAGGAATTTGCCTCGGAATGCAGGTCTTATTTGAGGTCGGGAACGAAGTTGACCGCGCCTCCGGTCTCGGATTGTTAAAAGGCGAAGTTCGTTTAATTGAAACAAAATACAAACTTCCGCATATCGGCTGGAACTCCCTCGAAATCCGGAACGCCGAATGCGAGTTACTGAATAATGTGCAAAATAACAGCTATATGTACTTCGTACACAGCTATATGTGCGAGTGCTTTGAGCCTAGCGACATCGTTGCGATTGCCGATTACGGCGAACCTATAACCGCAATCGTTCAAAAAGGAAATGTGTTCGGTTGTCAGTTCCACCCCGAAAAATCAAGCGATATTGGATTAAAAATATATGAAAATTACGCAAAATCGAAAATGTAAAGGTTTTTTACTTTAATGCAGATAATACCATCTATTGACCTAAAAGACGGAATGTGCGTCCGGCTAATAAAAGGTGATTTTAAGACTACGCACCAAGTCGCGGCTGACCCTATGGAGGTTGCGGCTGATTACATACGTTGCGGAGCAAAACTCCTGCATTGCATTGACCTTGACGGAGCCGGTGACGGAATTCGCCGGAACGCGCACATCGTACGCGCGTTATGCGCTACGTCTTTACAGGTTGAACTCGGCGGCGGGCTTAGAAATCTAGACGATTTAGCCGACGCTGACGCGCTTGGAGTTTGGCGATTCGTAATTGGTTCCGCCGCCGTAACCGACCGCGATTTCGTCAAAACCGCAATTGACAAGTACGGCGCGGAGCGAGTTGTCGTCGGTATTGACGCGCTCGACGGAAAAGTACGCACTCACGGTTGGAAACAAAATTCCGGGCTAGACGCGCTGGAATTTGCGACTGAAATCGTTGCTCTAGGTGTAAAGGCTATAATCTTTACAGATATTTCTACCGACGGTACTCTAAACGGCCCGCCGCTTCAAACATTGAAAATATTTCGGGAGCGTTTTCCGGATTGTGCATTAGTTGCCAGCGGCGGCATCGCGAATATCGGCGATATTTTCGCGCTTAATGCGTTAAACCTTGACAGCGCAATCATTGGTAAAGCGTATTTCGCGAAAACAATTGATTTACAGGAGGCGATTAAAGTTGCTCGCTAAACGAATTATTCCGTGCCTTGACGTTCACGAGGGACGCGTCGTTAAAGGCGTTAACTTTCTCAACTTACGCGATGCCGGCGACCCTGTTGAACTCGCAAAATTTTACAGCGCTCAGGGCGCTGACGAGATTGTATTCCTTGACATAACCGCGACTCACGAGGAACGTAAAACTGTTGCGGACGTAGTTGAACGTACCGCCGAGGAAGTATTCGTTCCGTTATGCGTCGGAGGTGGAATCCGCGCTGTACAGGATTTTCACTTGCTGCTTAGAGCCGGAGCTGACAAAATTGCGATTAACTCCGCGGCGGTTCGGACACCGTCGCTTATCGCTCAGGCGGCGGAAAAATTCGGAAGTCAATGCGTCGTACTCGCCGTAGACGCTAAAGCAAAAGCAAACGGCGGCTGGGAAGTTTACCTTAACGGCGGTCGTCTGTCTACCGGAATTGACCTGATTGAGTGGGTCACGAAAGCGGAAAACCTTGGCGCGGGTGAGATTCTCCTGACTTCTATGGATACCGACGGCACTAAGCAAGGGTTTGACCTTGATATGCTACGCGAGGTTTGTAAAACCGTAAAAATTCCGGTTATCGCAAGCGGGGGTTGCGGAAGTTTGGAGCATTTCGCGGACGTGTTCCGAAAAACAGACTGCGACGCGGCTTTGGCGGCAAGCCTATTTCACTACGGCGAACTAACTATCGGAGAAGTTAAGACCTACCTCAATAATGAAGGTATCGAAGTACGGAAGTGATGATTCTTAGTGCTCTGTAAAGTAGTTTACCCTAACAGTTCTGTCAACAAAGCCATACGAATATACATACCGTATTTTACCTGGTCGAAGTACGCGGCTCTGGGGTCGTCATCGACATCGGGCGTAATTTCATCTACGCGCGGAAGCGGGTGCATAACAAGTAAATCCGCTTTCGCCGAGTTTAACTTTTCGCGATTAAGGACGTAAACACCGCTGTAACGTCCGAACTCTGCGGGGTCGGAGAACCGCTCCTTTTGAACTCGCGTCATATACAAAATATCAAGCTCAGGAATGGAGCTTTCCAAATTTTCCGTTATATCGTATGTGATATTATTTGCCCGCATATACTCCACTACCGATTCCGGCATAGAAAGCCCCTTCGGACTTATCAGCGTAAATCGAATCCCCGGAAACTTGCTTAGCGCGTATACAATAGAGTGTACCGTGCGCCCGTATTTCAAATCGCCGCATAACCCGACGCGCAGATTTTTTATCTCACCGCGCCTGACGGTAATCGTCGCAAGGTCAGCCAGCGTCTGCGTCGGGTGCATATTCCTACCGTCTCCGGCGTTTATCACCGGAACGCTCGACCACCGAGCGGCTTCTTCCGCCGCGCCCTCAACCGGTGAGCGAATTACCACTACGTCCGCGAACGACGTT
>JAISKY010000121.1 GCA_031260745.1 Oscillospiraceae bacterium | reverse complement strand
ATTACGCTTGCGAAGATAATCCGACAGCTTTCTCGCGTCGTCCATCGTACATCCGGGGTGCGAACTCATAAGGTACGGCACGAGGAATTGTTTTTTGCCGTAACGCTCGTTTAAGTTTCGCCATTTTTCGACAAAACGCTCGTAGACAGAGTTTTCGGGTTTTCCCATATACGATAATACGCCGTCAACGCAATGCTCTGGAGCAACCTTTAGCTGTCCGCTGACGTGGTGCTTTACAAGCTCCGCGAAGAACTCACCGCTTTTGTCCAGCATAAGATAGTCGAAACGCACTCCGGAGCGTATGAAAACTTTCTTAACTCCGGGTATCGCGCGTATCTTACGCAGTAAAGTGAGATAGTCGCTGTGGTCGGCGTTGACGTTAGGGCAAGCCGTAGGCGAAAGGCAGGCTCTGTCCTTGCACATACCGCGTTTAAGCTGAGCTTTACAGCTTGGAGCGCGGAAATTTGCGGTAGGACCTCCGACGTCGTGAACGTAACCTTTGAATAACGGGCTTTTTGTAAACTCCGTCACTTCGCGGACAACGCTTTCGAGGGAGCGCGAAGTAACAATCCTGCCCTGGTGGAACGCCAAAGCGCAAAAGTTACACGCTCCGAAACAGCCGCGGTTATGTATTACCGAAAAACGCACTTCCTCAAGCGCGGGAACTCCGCCGTCGGAATCGTACGACGGGTGCCATTTCCTAGTATACGGCAATTCCGCGTATTTGTCAAGTAAATTTGTTGAAAGCGGTAAAGCGGGCGGATTTACGACTACCCAACGCTCTCCGTGCCTTTGAGCGACGGCTTTGCCGACGATTGGGTCATGCTCCAGATATTGCTTCATCGCCGCCTTAGCGTACGCTTTTTTGTCGCGCCGAACATCGTCGTAGGACGCGCAAGCCGTAAAATCGAAATGCTCAACCTTGAACTCCGAACCCGACGTAACGTATGCAACTCCGCGAACGTCGGTAATCCCGCTTACCGGAACTCCGAGTTTTAGCCGCTCCGCGATTTCAAGCGTAGCCGTTTCGCCCATACCGTACACAAGAAAATCCGCGTCCGCGTCAACCAAAATACTTGCGCGAACTTTATCGTCCCAATAGTCGTAGTGCGCGAACCGTCTAAGCGAAGCCTCTAGCCCGCCGAGTATCAGCGGCAAACCGGGAAAAGCCTCGCGAATACGGTTGGAGTACGCTATACTCGCTCTGTCGGGGCGAAGCCCCGCCTTTTTACCGGGCGAGTAATAATCCTCGCTGCGCGGCTTTTTAGCGGCGGTGTAGTGCGACACCATACTGTCAAGGTTGCCCGCGGTCACCATCGCCGCGAGTTTAGGTTTACCCATCGCCGCGAACGGCTCAAAGCTTCGCCAATCCGGTTGAGCTAAAATCGCGACGCGGTAGCCCGCGTTTTCGAGAACGCGTCCGATTACCGCCGCGCCGAACGATGGGTGGTCAACGTAAGCGTCGCCGGTGACGAGCAGAAAATCGTACCAGTACCAGCCGCGCTCAATCATATCCTCTCGGGAAACAGGTAAAAACGAAGTATTCATATCGTCATTTCATACGCCAAATGCCGTACTCCGTTCATAGTTTCGTCGAGTTCAGGCAGACGAGCGAACCCGTAACGCTCGTAGAACTTAATCGCTAGGCGGTTGTTCTCCGAAACGAACAGGCGTATCCTATTAAGCCCGGCGGCGCGGAAACGCGATACGGCGCACCCGAGCAGTTGCACTCCGAACCCGCGCCGGCGAAACTCCGGCTCAAGGTAAAACAGTCCGACGTAACCCGAGTTGTCGTCAGCGTAACGCTTTGCGTCCATTATCACCAAGCCGCACGGCTTGCCGTAGTGCATCGCGTACAGCAGACAATCGGGAGCGTCAACGGCTCTGGCTTTCTGAGCGTCCAAAAACTCCGCTAGGCGCTCCGCCGGAGCGTCGCCGTAGTCCGCGTCAGAGTCGGAGTAAACCAACGTAAGGTACGCGATTCCCGCGTCGTCCGGAGTAAGCGGCTCGAAGTACAAGTTGCGGCCGTCGGTTACGTTTTTGTTTTTCCACCAGTTTTGACGCGCGAACGTGCTAATCTCTGTTGGCAGGTGCGAGTTGTCGTTCATATACTCTACGGTAAACTTGCCGTCATCCGCGACTGTGAACAGACTGACCGCCGTATTGTCGCAGTAGCGAATCTCGTTAACGTCGTCAAGCGCGATTCCGTTAACATAGCACAGCAAAGTGCGAAGCGCTACGCCGTGAGTAACCACCGCTACGCTTTCGCCATAGTGACGCTCCGCGATTTGCGTCACCGCGTCAACAATCCGCTTTTGCACGGCGGAAATGCTCTCGCAGCCGTCAACGCGCCACTTCAGCGGGTTGAGGTTATAGTAATCCATCTGTTCTTGGTCGAACATTTCCCAATAGCCCCAGCAAGTGTCCTCCCAAACGCCCATAGAGATTTCGCGAAGTTCCGGCAGTTTCGTTACCGTAAGACCTTTCGGTTCAGCGACGGCAAGCGCGGTTTGGTACGCTCTGGTAAGGTCGCTGGAGTACACGGCGTCAACCGCAACGTCAAGGAAACGCTCCCGCAGAGCTTCAATTTGCTTACGGCCGGTAAGCGTTACCTGACCGTCGTAGTGTCCGTGGATACGCCTGAAGATGTTACCCTCAGCCTCCGTGTGACGTATAATGTATATTTTTGTCTTATTTGTATTTTGTTCCATCTATAAATTAACCTTCCTAAAATGTATGCGCGGGGCAAAGTTGCCGCCCGTTTTTATCACGCCAAGTTCAATATATGTTCCTCAATCCAGTGAGCAACACCGTCCGCGTCGCAATCTAAGGCTGTGTAATCGGCGGCGGATTTAACCTCGCTTATGGCGTTTTCCACCGCAACGCCGATACCGCAGTTTTTAAGCATCTCGATGTCGTTGTAATCGTCGCCGAATGCCGCGACTTCGGAAAAGTCGATATTAAAAAAATCGCAAGTTCCCTTAATGGCGTTTAATTTGGTAGTATTAGGGTTAACGAAAGCGTACCGCGCTTCGCCGAGATACAAAGGGTTAATAAAATCGTGCCTTGACTTTCCAAGATACGGAACGATTCTTATTTGTCCGTACCGTCCGGCGATTTGCCTGACAAGAGCTTCGTTGTCGGTTTCAACGAGGATTTTCAAAACCGGAACTGACAGCGGCGCCGAAAAGTCGTTGTAGACTGATTTATGCAATACCGAGGATTCCGGGACATTCCTGTTATTCCAGTAGCAACCTCCGTTGAACGCGGCGACGACGCTGGGTTCGTTATGCTCCATAAGCTCGGATATTATACCGTTCGCTATTGAGGTTTCAAGCGGCGATGAATACAGCGCTGCGCCTTTGTATTTTGACAGCGCGCCGTCCGCTGTGATTACGATGTCCGGATTCAACTCGTCCGCGTATCTTTGGCAGCCGATTTCAAATCGCGCGGTAGCGAACGCGGTCAAAATCCCTCGTTCGCGGCAACGCTCAAATACGGATTTTGTAAATTCCGAAATCGTCTTGTCGCGGCGCAAAAGCGTGTCGTCAAGGTCGGCGGCAATCAGTTTAATTTCCATTCAGTATGTACTCCTCAATCCAGTGAGCCACGCCGTCCGCGTCGCAATCTAAGGCTGTGTAATCAGCGACAGCTTTGCAGTCATCAATGGCGTTTTCCACCGCGACACCGATACCGCAGTTTTTTAGCATCTCAATGTCGTTATAATCGTCGCCGAACGCGGCAACTTCGGAAATCGCTACGCCGAAATGCTCCGCGAGCGTCCGTACTCCGTTGAATTTAGTCGCTCCGTTGGGGTTAACGTCGTACAAATCGGTGTTACTGACGTGTTTGAAATCAAGTTCCGGATATTTCGCCGCGAGTGTTCGCATAAGCTCGTCGTCGTCAGAGTGGTACGAACAATGCAGTAACGGAACTCCGACCGGCGTGAAAAAATCGACGAGAGTACGGTGTTCGTAAGGTTGGTTGGAAAAACTAGCGTCTATTGTTCTGGCGGATACCCGCTTGACGTTCGGAATGGAAACGAGTTCGGCGAGCAAAGCCGACGCGGGAGCCTCGGGCATATAATAACTGCGTAACAATTCGCCGCCGACGTAAATCAAACAACCGCCCGTTACGATATTACCGTTAGGACGTAGTTGCTCCTGAAGCTCCAGCGTATTTTCGCGTGACCTTGCAGTCGCGAACGCGGTCAAAACGCCGAGTTCGCGGCAACGCTCAAACACGGACTTGGTGTAGTCCGAAATCGTCTTGTCGCGCCGCAAAAGCGTATCGTCAAGGTCGGTTGCGATTAGCTTAATGTTCATTTTTTCCAAGCTCCTCGATAATTTTCACGGCAATCAGCGGGTCGCGGAACATAGCCGTACCTACTCCGATTAGCTTCGCTCCGGCGATTAACATTTCCCTCGCGTCGTTCGCGGAGCTAATCCCTCCCAACCCAAGAATCGGAATATTAACCGAGTTAGCAACTTGATAAACCATTCTGAGCGCGACGGGGAATATCGCGGGACCGCTAAGTCCGCCCGTACCGTTCGCCAGAATCGGTTTTCCCGACTTCAAATCGAACCGCATACCCAACAAAGTGTTAATAAGCGATAACGCGTCCGCTCCCGCGTCTTTACAAGCCAAAGCAATTTGGACAATATCCGTAACATTAGGCGTAAGTTTGACCATAACCGGAACGCTTCCGGCAACGCGCTTAACCGCCGCCGTAACTTCCGCCGCCGCATCCGGAGAAGTGCCGAACAGCATACCCTCGGCTTTGACGTTCGGACAACTGATGTTGACCTCAAGCATATCTATGCCGGCGCCGGCGAGTTTAGCCGCGATTTCCGCAAATTCCTCCGGCGACGAGCCGCTGAAATTCGCGATGATGTTCGTGTCAAACTGACGTAAAAACGGAAGTTCCTCGCGTATGAACGCGTCTACGCCCGGATTCTGCAATCCGACGGAGTTCAACATACCCAACGGAGTTTCCGCGATTCTCGGCGGAGGATTCCCAATACGCGGGTTAAGCGTCAGACCCTTAGCGCAAATGCCGCCGAGCAAACTCAAATCGAATAACTCCGCAAGCTCGCGCCCGAATCCGCAAGTGCCGGAGGCAAGCGTTACGCGGTTTTTGAATTGTACGCCCGCGAAATCTATTCCCATACTATATCCTCCGCTGAAAATACCGGTCCGTCTTTGCACACCCGCGAGTAACTCTCTGCTCTCTGCTCACTGCTCACTGCTCTAGTAGTTTTACATACGCAGGTCAGGCACGCGCCGATTCCGCAGCCCATACGTTCCTCCATCGAAACGTAACACGGAATTTTCGCCAGTTCCGCGACGGCTTTGAGCATAGGCTTAGGTCCGCACGCGAATATCGCGGAGTAATTCTCGGACAACAGCTCCGTGACAAAACCCTTGCGCCCTAACGAACCGTTGTCGGACGTAATTTGCGCGTTGCCGCAACGCTCCGCGAACTCCGCCAGTAATATAGCTTTATCGGCGGTTGCAAAGCCCAGCAGCGCGTCGCACGATTTACCGAGCGTTCTTGCCGCGAGTAACAGGGGAGCGGTTCCGATTCCGCCGCCGACAAGGAGGATTCGCTCCCCCCCTGCCCCCCCTCGGAGAGGGGGGCTTACCGCGTTGCCCCCCACTTCGGGGGGAGATGCCGCATTGCCCCCCTCTTTGAGGGGAGATGCCGCATTGCCCCCCTCTCCGAGGGGAGATGCCGCGTTGCCTCCCACTTCGGGGGGAGATGCCGCATTGCCCCCCTCTCCGCGGGGAGATGCCGCTTTGCCCCCCTCTTTGAGGGGGGGGAGGGGGGGAGTCGGGAATCCGTTGCCGAGCGGTCCCATTACATTCAGTAAGTCG
>JAISKY010000014.1 GCA_031260745.1 Oscillospiraceae bacterium | reverse complement strand
GGACATAGCGAACGCGCTCGGTATCGGTACTATTACTTTGCCGATGTTACGCAAGCTGTTCAGTACGACTTCTATCCGCTCAACGGCAAAATCAAACTTAGGGCGTAATAAGACTTCCTTATATTCCTAAAAATTGGCTCGCTGAAATACGGCTCTATCGCGCCGGACAGCGCCAAATCAAGTATACGATACGGATTACTATTGCGCGCGAACATCGCGGACACAATGATATTAGTGTCAAGAACAACACGTCGGTTCATACGGCAACACGAGTTTCCGCTTTCGCGGCTTGTATTTCGGTTTCAATTTCGTCGTCCGACAAGAAACCTCGTTTCTCCGATTCCTCGCGTATTTGCCGTAACGCGTCGCGTCCCCGGTCGGCAATGTTGTTCAACGGTTCGCCGAGTGTAATCTCGAAAGGTATTCTGCCCTCGCGAACAGACTGACGGACAAAAACAGTAACCGCGGTTGTGAGGTTCATACCAAGGTCGCCGAACACTCTTTCCGCTTGCGTTTTCAGGTCTTTGTCAATGCGGATATTAAGATTTGTACTTTCAGACATAATTATCACCTCGAAAAATATTGTAATGATATTATACATCAACATTCGTATTATGTCAATACATTTTTAGCAAATAAGCAAAATTAATCGGAGGCGCAATGAACGAACAGACAGAATATTTCTTGAACTTATGGGAAACGCGAGGATTTGCTCACCGCTCGGATTCAACGGCGGTGAAGTGGAACGATTGCGCGGGTAACTGGCTCGGCGATTTAGACGGCGGCAAGGGCAAAACTAATATGCGGGAGCGCGTGGGATTTACCGCGTCATTCTTGCGTAGCCGAAATTTGTTAGGTGAAAACGAGAGTGTTGTTGACGTAGGGTGCGGCCCGGGCTTGTTCGTTACGGAGTTTGCAAAGACAGCTAAGTTTGCCGTTGGGTTCGACATTTCGGCAAAGTTCATCGACTACGCAGTAAGGCAAAACACCGACAACGGGAATGCTACGTTCAGACGTTGTGATTTCCTCGCGCTGGACATAGCGGAGGCCGGTTTTGAACGCGCTTTTGACCTTGTGTTCGCGTCAATAACTCCCGCCGCGTCCGGAAAGGGCAGTCTTGCGAAACTGATACAAATGAGCCGCAGTCACTGCTGTATCGCCTCTTTCGTGAATGTCCGCGACAGCCTTGCGGAGCGCGTGTCCCGCGACGTTTTCGGGCAGGAGTTTCAGCCGAGGTGGGACGGAACCGGATTTTACGCTTTGAATAACTACCTATGGCTGTCCGGCTACTATCCCGAAACCGCGTATTTTGACGATGTTCGCTTGGAGCAAATCTATCCGACAACCGAAGCCGCCGCGGTTATCGCTCAGGATTGCGGCAGTGAAGCGGACACATCAAAAGTCCTTACATATCTTGAAATATTAGGCAAGACGGAACGCCATAGCGAGTTCCGGTACGGCATTACGCTATGGGACGTAAACCGCCGCGACAAACGAGTTGAAATATAAACAGAACTATTTTTGGAGTGACAAAATTTGAAAAAGAGATTATTATCAACAATCCTAATTGCCGCATTGCTATTTGGGTGCAGCGGCACGCTGCCGGCGTTGGCGAAAACGACGGAGTCGGCTAAGGCTGAAAACGTGTTCTTCTACGCTAAGAACGCCGAGAGCAAGAACGTGCTGATGAAAGTCATTCCGCTCGGTGATTTGAAGAAAATCTCCCACGGACAAGCTGACGGCGATAATTATTACATAAGCTCGACCGACAATTATCCGACGACGCAGTATTGCGAAGCTCGCGGCGTAACCGTGCCGGAGCTTGTCGGGTACGTCAAGAGCGTCACTACCGTAAACGGAGCGTCTGAGCTTGATTACAAGGGAAACGATACGTTGCGGCTAATGGCGACGGACAGCTACGGTAACTATAACCGAAGTTGGACGTACAACGAATTGTACGGAGTGAAACGTTACTACTTCGAGGGCTTATTCAATTCGTGGAACACGGGGTGGGAAATCGCCGGAGAGGATAACTCGAAATTCGGCGTGACGCTTGACGAGTACAACGAAAAGTACAAAGACGGCGATAAATACTACGAGAGCAAACGCGCGGTTTTTGACGGCGGCGTTGTGACCGTTCCGATTTTGGCGACAGAGAGCTTTTCCGGACGCACGACTACGGACGCTCTCAATGCGTCAACGGAAATAGGAATCGCGGATATTATCAAAGCAAACGGCGGCATCGCGGCGGGCAGCCTAAAAGCTATGCTGACCGACGAAACCGCTCTGCGGCTTAGTCTGCCGATGACGGAAGCCGACCTTATGGCGGCTCACCGAACGTCGTTCGATAATTTCAAGTGGACGTACAATCTGCTCTTGGAGCAGGAAAACGCTCCCGCGCTCAAATCGCTCGGAACGGTCGCTGAACCAAGCGCGAGCATTTCCGGCAGCGGCGATACGCTCACAATCACCATTTCTTGCGAAACTCCGGGCGCGAGTATATATTACTCATTCGACGGCGCGCCGCAGATTCCGTACTCGAAACCGGTTACGGTTGACATTGCCGGGCGCAACCTCGCGGCAAACCCGGTGACGTTTTATATGACGGCGGTACAAGAGGGCTGGGACGACGCGGGGATTATCACGGGTAAGTACCCCGGACTTGCTCCGGCGCTCAAAACGCTTTATTCGGGAATGGCTAACGCGCCGCTGACGTTTCAAGCTCAGGACAGCGTCAGCGCGTCCGACTGGTCGGCGTGGACGAACGCGCTGACTTCGATAACGCTGAAAACTCCGTCAGTTAACGGCTACGTTAAAATTGACGCGGCTAAATATAAGATTGACAACTCGGCGAAGTCAATCACGTTTGACGCTACGCTGTTCGCGGACACGGGTTCGTACAGTTTTGTATTTCACGCGACTAAATACGCCGATAAATCAACCTCGCTGACGGTCAAAAAATCGGCGGCAGAGGTTATTCCGGCGACTGAATTGATAATCGGGAACGATATGACGTTCCGGTTCGGCGACGCGGATTATCAGAGCGGCGTAACGCTCTACGTCACGCCTCCGGGTGGCGACAGCGTTATGATTTCGACGAGCTATCTCGACCGGACGCAACCGGGCAAGGTTACGCTTAAAGCGGCGTATTTCGCCACGCCGGGCTGCGCGATTACGGACGCGGGAACGTACAAGTTCAGTTTCGTCAACAGCAAATACGACCCCGGAACGATTGAAGTTAGTGTGGATTTGACGCTCGGATTGCCGGTCGCGGACTTTGACGATGTGAAAACTACGGATTGGTATTACAGCGCGGTTAGGTATGTTATGTCGCTTGGACTGTTCGATGAATTGGGTCCAGCGTCACGCTGGTTTAATGTAAACGAAGCTCTTACCCGAGGGGAGCTTGTCGAGGCTTTGAAACGGCTGGGCGGCGACCCGTCTGAAATCACGGACGGTACAAATCTTGACAGCGGAGTTACGCGCGAGCAAATCGCGACTATGTTCCACCGCTATTACGGACTTCCGGAGGGTAACGGCGACTTGAGCGCGTTCCCCGATGCGGACAAAGTTTCGGATTACGCTCTGGACGCGCTGAAGTGGGCTGTTGAGAACCGCGTTATCAGCGG
>JAISKY010000299.1 GCA_031260745.1 Oscillospiraceae bacterium | reverse complement strand
GGTAGCGACGGTGGCGGCGGCGCAAACCGCTACCATAATTACGGCTTCAAAAGCGGTCATCGCCGTACCTCCCGCTCAATAGGCTTTTTGAACAGACTGAAAACCACTACCAACACCGCCATACACGCTAAGATAAAGAAATCCGGACCAAATATCAAGCGGCAAATAATAGACGCGCCAAGCCCGATTAACGCCGGAACGCGGTTTTGTTTTTGTTTCCACTGGTCAAGGAAAATTACCACGAACAGCGCGGTCATTACAAAGTCAATGCCTACGCTGTTTATCGGAAGCGCGCTTCCGATAAGTCCGCCTAAAACGCACCCGATAATCCAATACAAATGGTCCATAACGCTGATTGTAAGATAGAATTTTTCCTCGTCCATACCCTCCGGAGGTTTTGCGGACAAGTGCAGAGCGAAAGTTTCATCTGTAAGCGCGAATATCATGTAATATTTGGCTTTGCCATAGCGTTTGAAACGCTCCAGCAGCGAGATGCCGTAAAATACGTGCCGGGCGTTCACCATAAGCGTCACGAGAAACGCGTTTATCGGGTCAAAGCCTGACGCCATAAGCCCCACGGCAACAAACTGTCCCGAACCCGCGTAAATGGTAAGCCCCATTACAAACGCCCATATAGGGCCGTAGCCTTTGCTTGCCAACAATATACCAAAAGCCATACCCATAAAGATATAGCCGGTAAGCACAGGAATGGTATGCGGGAACGCCGCTCTAACCACTCCTTTTTTTGTATGTCCGTCCGTAATCAATCCTCGTCCAAACCCCCGTAATTGTTCACCGTTCACTGTTAATTGTTAATTGTTTTCTATCCGCCGAGGTACGCTTTTTTAACTTCTTCGTTACCGGCGAGTTCGTGAGCGTCGCCCTGCATAACTATGTTACCCGTTTCAAGCACATAGGCGCGGCTTGCGACCGACAACGCCATTTGAGCGTTTTGCTCCACCAATAGGATAGTAGTACCGTCGCGGTTCATTTCCACGATTGTGGAGAATATCTGTTCCACCAAAATAGGCGCAAGCCCCATTGATGGTTCGTCAAGCATTAAGAGTTTAGGGTGGCTCATTAACGCTCTGCCCATTGCGAGCATCTGCTGTTCGCCGCCTGACAGCGTACCCGCGATTTGCTTGTGACGCTCTTTAAGACGCGGAAACAGAGTAAACGCGCGTTCCAAATCAGCGGATATGCCGTTAGACTTTTGAGTATACGCTCCCATCTCCAAATTTTCCCTTACGGTCATACGCAGAAAGACTCGCCGACCCTCCGGTACTTGGGCAAGTCCGCGCTCCACGATTTTGTGCGGTGCCATCGCGCCGATATTTGCGTCCATAAAGCTAATACTTCCGGTACGCGAACGCAGTAACCCGGAAATCGTCTGCAAAGTGGTGCTTTTTCCCGCGCCGTTTGCTCCGATTAGCGTAACAATCTCGCCCTCGGTAACTTCCAGCGAAACCTGTTTAACCGCGTGAATCGCGCCGTAAAACACGTTGATGTCATTAACTTTCAGCATTCTGCCCATCCTCCTTTTGTCTGCCGAGATAGGCTTCGATAACTACCGGATTATTTTGTATCTCGCTGGGAGTACCCTTAGCGATTATTTTGCCGAAGTTAAGCACGCATATACCCTCGCATATACCCATAACAAGGTTCATATCGTGTTCAATAAGCACGACCGCAATCTGAAAAGTATCGCGGACTTTTACAATGTTCTCCATAAGTTCGCTTGTTTCGGAGGGATTCATACCCGCGGCAGGTTCGTCCAACAGTAAAACCTTTGGACCCGTAGCTAACGCGCGAATGATTTCCAATCTGCGTTGAGCGCCGTATGGCAACGCGCCGGCTCGAAACGGAGCCATGTGTGTCATACTAAAAATAGACAGCAGTTCCGTTACGCGTTCTTTCGCTTCTTTCTCCTGTTTCCAATAGTTCGGAAGCCGCAAAATGCCGCTTAGCATACCGTATTTGATGTGGTTGTGCAAACCGAGCTTGATGTTATCTTCCACCGTAAGATTGTTGAAAAGCCGAATGTTCTGGAATGTCCGAGCGACTCCCGCGCGGTTCATCTGCGCCGTACTCATACCCATAGTGTCGCGTCCGTTCATAAGTATAGTACCGCGAGTAGGCTGATACACCTTTGAGAGCAAATTGAACACGGTCGTCTTACCCGCGCCGTTAGGCCCGATTAATCCGATAATCTCTGTAGGGCTTACGCTGAGGTCAAAGCCCTCGACGGCGGTAAGTCCGCCGAAGTCGATACCAAGGTTGTGAGCCTCCAGTATCAACTGCTTGCCGAGTTCACGCTCCGGAATAAGATTTGTGGCGGGCTGAGGCACATATTTGGTTTCTTCCCGGGGATTATTCATTGGAGATACTCTCCTTTCCGGTTTTTGACCCCAAAGTCTTTTTCAGCCACGCCGGAATTAACTTTAGTCTGGAGTTATTGGTGGCGAGCATAACTATAATCAGCACAATCGCGTAAAGCAACATACGGTAGTCGTTAAAGCCGCGCAGCATCTCCGGCAAAATAGTCAGTACCGTCGCCGCGATTACCGTGCCCCATATATTGCCAAGTCCGCCAAGGACCACATAAACTAAAATCAGGATAGACGTGCTAAAGTTGAATTTTGTCGCCACGATTGTGGAGAAATTCATAGCGTACAGCGCTCCGGCGGCTCCCGCTAACGCGGCGGAGGTTACAAACGCCATAAGTTTATATTTGGTTACGGGAATACCTACGCTTTCGGCGGCTATCCGGTTGTCGCGCAAAGCCATAATCGCTCGTCCGGCGCGGCTTTTGACGAGATTCATTACAATGAACAGCGTAACTACTACCAAAATAAACCCCGCGGTAAACGTGGACAGCTTAGGTATCCCGGCAATGCCCATCGGACCGTTGATAATTACCGTGCCGCCTTCCTCAAGATTCAGCATACTTGACGACGTCAAAAAGCTGAAATGCAGTCCGCGGCTGTCTACGCCGACGCTTAGGCAGGTGATTAGATTTTTGATAATCTCGCCGAACGCCAAAGTAACTATAGCGAGATAGTCGCCGTTAAGCCGCAGTACCGGAATCCCTATCAGGAAACCCGCCGCGCCGGCGCATATCGCTCCGATTACCATACCGACTACCAGCCTTATCGGGTCTGACGGAATTACGTTTGCCAAACTTATACAAGCGGTAACTCCGGAGAACGCGCCTACGCTCATAAAGCTAGCGTGACCAAGTGAAAGCTCGCCCAAAACGCCTACCGTAAGATTCAGCGAAACCGCCATAACCACATAGGCGCAGATTGGCACTAACTGCCCCGTCAGCGCGGAGCTTATATTTCCGCTCAGCATTAATCCCTGCGTCGCTAAAAAAGCAACTATAACAATAGCGTAAGTGAATATGGATTCGCGGGTGGACTTTTGTAATTTACGCATACCCCACCTCAAACTTTCTCTTGTACTTGCTTGCCCAAAAGCCCGGTAGGTTTAACAAGCAGTACAACAATAAGTACGACAAAAACAATAGCGTCGGACAACTGAGTTGAAATATATGCCTTGCCGAATATTTCAATTATGCCCAACAGAACGCCGCCAAGTAACGCGCCGGGTATGGAACCTATCCCGCCGAATACCGCCGCCGTAAACGCCTTAATTCCGGGCATAGAGCCTGTCGTCGGCGTAAGTATGGGATACGCGGAACATAACAGTACGCCGGCTATCGCCGCTAACGCCGACCCTATGGCGAACGTCATTGATATAGTGAAGTTTACGTTTATTCCCATCAACTGAGCCGCGCCTTTGTCCTCGCTGCACGCCCGCATCGCCTTACCCATTTTGGTTCGTCCGGTAAACCACGTAAGCGCGAGCATTATGATAACGCATACGACTATCGTAACAATAGCCGTCACCGAAATCGAAAGCCGTCCGTCAAACAGCTTAACCGAGCCGTCGCCCATCAGCGAGTTGAATACCTTGGGGTTAGACGTCCACAATAACTGCGCCGCGTTTTGCAGGAAATAACTTATGCCGATAGCCGTAATCAGTACCGCGAGCGAGGTCGCCGAACGCAAAGGCTTGTATGCCAGACGCTCGATGATGATGCCAAGTAACGTACATATAACCACTGCGGATAAAACTCCGACCACCGCGGGTATCTCGTAGCGTGAAACCATAAAAAAGCAAGCGTACGCACCCACCATAATCACATCGCCGTGGGCAAAGTTTAGCATTTTGGCAATTCCGTATACCATTGTATATCCCAACGCGATAATGGCATATATACTGCCTAAACTGATTCCGCTGATGAGGTGCGATAAAAATGACATACCCGACTCATCCGTTCTAGTTAACAGTTAACAGGTAACAGTGAACAATTACCGCGCACGGCGCGGGGTTCGGAAACGTAGCTTGTACGGTAATTGTTCACCGTTCACTGTTAATTGTTTAGTTAGTCCATACCAACGTAAGCGCCGTTCTCGATAATCATACCTTTCGGGCTTTTTGAAACCTGACCGTTTGCGCCCCAGGTCACGTTGTCGCCGGTAAGTCCGTTGAAGCTTGTAGTGGTGAACTGCTTGACAAGTATTTCGCACATTTCGGACGCACTCATCGCGGACGTGATGTTACCCGCCTTGACCGCCGCGTAAATGGCGTAGATGCAGTCGTAGCCGTCCGCCGCGAACTGGTTAGGTACTTCGCTGAACGCGTCGTTGTATTTAGCCACGAAGTTTACGGTACGCGTATCAGTCGAGTCTGCGTTGAACGGAGTAAGAAGCATAACGCCCTCGGCAAGCTCGGCGTTAAAGCCCTCCAGCGTAAGTATGCCGTCCATACCGTCAACCCCGAAATATTTCGGGCTGTAGTCCATAGATTTAGCCTGTTGGAAAATCAGCGAAGCCGGAGTATAGTACATCGGCAGGAAGATAAGGTCCGCGCCGTTGTTCTTAGCGTCCGCAAGCTGTACCGAGAAATCCTGTTGACTGTCCTCGGTGAATGTAGTGGTGGAAACCACGTCCAGTCCAAGTTCCGCGGCTTTTGAACTGAAGGTTTCGTAAATGCCGGAGGAATACACGTCGTCATTCTTGTAGATGACGGCAATCTTCGTACCTAACTTCTGGTCGTTAATATACTGAGCCGAAGCCGTACCTTGGTTGGGGTCCGCGAAGCACATCTGGAACACGTTGTTTTTGCCCTCTGTTACCGCGACCGCCGAAGCGGACGGAGTTAAAGCAAAAATACGGTCAGCGTTATTCTCAACGCTGGTAGCTACGCACGGCGTACTTGTTACCGAGCCCAGCGAGATTTGCATACCCCAGTCTTTTAGGGTATTATAAGCGTTGACCGCTTTTTCCGCGTCGTGTTCATCGTCCTGATATTGGAGTTCAAACTGAATACCGCCCAACGCGTTAATCTCGTCAACGGCGATTTGAGCGCCGTTACGCGCGGCTTGTCCGTAAATAGCCGCGCCGCCGGTCAGCGGACCCGTACCTCCAATTTTAATTGAGCCCCCTGCGCTTGTTTGACCGCCGGCGGCGGGAGTCGCGGTAGCGCCGGTGGAACTGTCACCGTTGCAGGCGGTCATTGCCAGCAACATTGCCGCGGTTAGAAGAAACAGCAGAAACTTTTTCAAGATTCTACCTCCTTAGAATAAATAATTTTGCGTCTTGTCAACCTGACAGGTATGCTCTGTACCTTTATATAACGAAGTTGCGGGACGCTTAACGATTTCATTCTACTATAAATTTAATCAAGTGTCAATATCTTTTTCCTGCCAGGCGCGGAAAAAAGCGAAATGGCTAAGCGTCCATTCACATAAACTTAACAATTAATTTACCGCGCCCCTATTGACAATGCCGGATTATTAGTATACAATGATATACAGGAAATTACGGTTTTGTCGCGAAATACTAAACATATTAAGACAATATGGTATACATCAGAGGTCAGAATTTTGGATAAACGCTCGGATAAGCGCGTAACTAAACAACGGGTAAAGGACACCTTAACAGGGTGGGCTTTTTTGCTGCCAAGTTTTGGCGGAGTATGTCTGTTTTTCATTGTTCCGTTCGCTGTTATTGTATACTATTCGATGATTGAAAGTCCGCTTAACCATACGTTTGTCTGGTTCCAGAATTTTCAGAATGTACTTACTAATACTTCGTTCGTAAAAGCGTCTCAGCATACGCTGACGTTTTCCGCGACCGCGGTTCCGCTTGCGGTCGTGCTGTCAATGTTGCTTGCGTCACTGCTGGAGAGCAGAATACCGGGCAAATCGCTTTTCCGAACTTTTTTTCTAAGTCCGCTGATGGTTCCCGTAGCTTCGATTGTTCTGATTTGGCAGGTAATATTCCACTACAACGGCGCGTTGAATGAGATTTTACTGAAAATCGGAATCGAGCCTATTGACTGGCTGAAATCAAGTTGGAGCCAAGCCGTAGTCGTATTATTATTCCTGTGGAAAAACCTAGGCTATAATATGATACTGTTTATGGCGGCGTATAATAATATGCCTAAAGACTTAATCGAGGTCGCTCAGGTTGAGGGCGCGTCAAGCGTTTATACGTTCTTTATGATTAAGTTCCGGTATTTATCTCCGACGATACTGTTCGTTACGATTTTGTCGCTGATTAACTCCTTTAAGGTATTCCGGGAGATTTATATGCTTGCGGGTGATTATCCTTACGAGGATTTATATATGTTACAGCATTTTATGAACAATACGTTCGCTAACTTGGATTATCAGAAACTATCGGCGGCGGCGGTGTTTATGGCGATAGTGATGATACTGATTATCTTAGTTTTATTCGTTACCGAAAGCTGGTTCGGCCGCGACATAGAAGGATAATTTACGTCTAAGCCAATATTAGACTTATTCCAAACCGCGTATTACTTATTTATTAATTTAGAAAGAGGTCTCGCGTGAAGCTGAAAAAACCGCTTAATTTTGCGATTACCGCGTTGGGGTTTTTGGTTGCGGCTCTTTTTGCGGTCGCGTTCCTAGTTCCGACGGTTTTAACCGTCGCGGACAGCTTTATGACGCAAACGGAACTTACCGCGAAATACGGTATGGTTTTTCCGTCCGGAAGCGGGTATATGTCGCAGTCCGTAGGACTGGTATTTATTCCGGATAAAGTCAGTTTCTCGCAATACGAAACCGTATTGCTGAAATCGCCGGATTATTTGCTGAAGTTTTGGAACTCCGCCATACTTACATTACCGATTGTGGCGTTTCAGCTTGTTATCGCGGCGCTGGCGTCGTACGCGTTTACCAAATTCCGCGGCCGCGTTAAGGAGATAATATTCTTTTCATATATTATACTAATGCTTATGCCGTATCAGGTTACGCTGGTTCCGAATTATCTGGTCGCGAAGTGGACGGGTCTGATTGACACCCGATGGGCAATCATACTGCCGGGAGTAGCGGCTCCGTTCTCCGTATTTTTGCTAACAAAGTTTATGCGGCGAATAAGTACGTCGCTGTTTGAGGCGGCGAAGCTGGACGGAGCCGGCGAGATGACGATTCTCGTAAAAATATGTCTGCCAATGTGCAAAAGCGCGCTGTACTCCATCGCGATTCTCGTTTTCATTGACTATTGGAATATGGTCGAGCAGCCGTTAATTTTACTGTCGGACGAAACCTTACACCCGTTGTCGATTTTCCTTTCACGAATAAACCAGGCGGAGGTCGGACTCGCGTTCGCGGTCGCCACAATTTATATGATTCCCTGTCTGTTCCTGTTTCTGCACGGCGAAACTTATCTCGTAGAGGGCATAACCTACTCCGGAGCAATCAAGGGATAAACGCAATTACGGATTTTTCAGTTAGGAGCAAAACTATGACCGAAACAGTTAAAGCGCCAAAGCGCGGTTGGGTGAAGAACGCGGCTATTATTTTCCTCACCATTTTACTTTTACTTACATTTTTCTCGAATACTATTATGAACGCCTCACTGCCGGAGGTCAGTACCGCTACGGCTAACTCCGGGCAGATAACCTCGGCGGTTCGCGGGAGCGGCGCGATTACGGCTAACGAAACCTACGAGCTAAAGCTCAAGCAGACCCGCACCGTCGAAAGCGTACTCGCTAAAGTCGGAGATACCGTTGAGGAAGGGCAGCTTTTGTTTACGCTCAAAGGCGAGGAAAGCTCGGAGCTTTCGGATGCTCGCGCTAAACTGCAAAGTAAACGCGACGAGTATCAACTCGCGTTGATTACTGACGGTTCCTCAAAGACCGAGCAAGAGCTCAAGTCTGAACTGACGCTGCTTGGGATTCGGCGTCAGGAGGAGGACCTTGAAATTATGACGCAGGAGCGGGAGAAACTCGCGACCGAAACCGCGTCTAAAACCGCCGAAGCTGAAATCGTCGTCGCGGCGGCTAAGATTGTGCTTGCCGACGCTAAACGCGCCGTAACCGACGCGACCGCTAAAGCCAACGATGCAAAACGTCAGCTTGATACCGCCGACAAGAAAGTCCAGTCTCTGACCTTGCAAGTCGCGGAAGCGACGTATACGCTTGACCAGGCGGACGCGGTAGAACCTCCTAAGGGAATGGAGGAGCTTTACGCGCAATTGGACTCCGCCTACGACGCGCTGCGTCAGGCTCAGGATACTTACAATATACTTGTCGCCGACCCGGACGCTTCATCTACCGAGATAGCGCAGGCTGAAGCCGTGTTGAGGTCCGCGAACGAAGCGGTACACGAAGCTGAACAGGCTATCAGGCAAGCTACCGGGTATAACGCTATACTTCAGTCTCAATATGACGCGTACAGGAAACTTCAGGACAGAGTAAAAGACCTGACAAACCAGCTTACGCTAGCGACCGCGCGGTCAACAAACCTCAAAAATACAATTATTGCGGATACTGCCGCGGCGCTTGAATCCGCGGAGAAAGCGCGCGACGCGGCTCAGGTAGAGCTTGACGCCGCGAATAAAACGCTTACCGAATCCGCCGCCGCGCTTAAAGAGAAAGACGAAGCCATCAAGAAAGCTACGCGCGAGCTCGAAACCGCGCTGATTGAGTATAACCCCGATACCGACAGCGCGACTACAGCGTTTAATCTGAATAAAATGCTTAGAGAGATTTCGGAACTTGAACGCGATTTGAAAAAACTTGAAGCCGAGGGCGAATCCTCCGATGTCACTTCACCCGTCGCGGGACTTGTAAAAAGCATTACCGTTACGCCCGGAAACGACACAAAGCCCGATACTTCCTGCGTTAACATAGAGATGACAGACCGCGGATATTATATTACGTTCTCCGTTACAAACGCGCAGGCTCAAACTTTAGCTCCGGGCGCGGAGGCGGCAATCTCCGGTTGGTACTGGGGTCCGGAACGTAGAATCGTTCTTGCCAACATCGGTACGGACCCGGACGCTCCGCGTGAGCGTAAAAAGCTCCTGTTTACGGTGTCCGGCGAACAACTTGAAAGCGGCGAAACGCTGAACATCGAAGTCGGCGGACGCAGCGGCAACTATGACCAAATCGTGCCTAATACCGCCGTTCATACGGACTCCGAGGGCAGTTTCGTACTTATCGTTGACCAAAAACAAACCCCGCTCGGCACGCGTTATATCGCGAAGCGAGTTGACGTGACCGTACTCGCTAAGGACGACGTCAACAGCGCGGTCAGCGGCGGACTTGGCTGGGGGTACGTTATTACGGTAAGCTCCGCGCCCGTAGAAGCCGGACAATATATCAGGCTCGCGGACAAATAAATTTCAACTGTTATGATTTAACACTCACCGTTTACCGTAAATAAAGCTGCTATGAAAAAAACATTTATAATTATCTTAATAATAAACGCCGCGCTCCTGTTATTGCTGGGAATCGACGCGCTTTGCTATAGTAACATCGCGAACTCGCTTCAAGCGCAGCGGGAGGGTGAGCGATTCGGCGGTAAAGTGGAGTGCGCTCAGGTGTCCTCATTTTTCCCACCGGGCGAGGGTTTAACCTTCAACGAAATCCGTCAACTTAGAGTGACGCTTGAAAAAAGTCTGGGGCTTCAATCCGTTGAGTCGCTTACGCCTAACGCTCCGTTGTATCTTGACGCTTTTGCAGTCAACTCCGACGCGGTACAAATTAAAAGTGAGAGCAACACGACTACGACGGCTAACGCTATCGTAGTCGGCGGCGAGTTTTTTGAGTTTCACCCGCTACTGCTGCGCGGCGGCGGGTATTTCTACCCCGACGAGCTTATGCGCGACAGGATTGTAATTGACGAACGCGCCGCGTGGAATCTGTTCGGCTCTTATAACATCGAGGGTATGTACGTCACCATCGGCGACCGCATTTACGAAATCGCCGGCGTAGTTCAATTGGAACGCGATTCCGCGTCTATAGAAGCGTACGAGCTTCAATTCGGAACGGCTAACTCGTGCGTGTTTATTCCGTACGAGGTTTACGACCCGAACGGCACGGAGCTTAGATTCACCAGTTACGAGTACGTTACTCAAAACCTGTTCGGCTTGTACGTCTACCAATTAATATCTAACGAAACAATGCTGGACGGTTCGTTAACGGTAATGAATACCGACCGGTTTGAGCTTTGGGGTATGTATGATAAACTCGCGAATTTCTCCGACCGCACACTGCGTGTTAACGCGGTAGTGTACCCGTATTGGGAAAACGCCGCTGTTTTAGCCGAGAACAGATTAACGATTCTCGCGCTGCTCGGTACAATTTGCGCGGCGATACCGATACTGTCAGTTATTTTCCTGTTTGGCTGGCTGTTGAAGAAATCCAAAGGTAAAGGCAAAGTTATCGTTGAATTCGCCGGCGACGTTATGGACATTTGGAATAGATGGCAATGGAAACGCAAGTTGGCTAAATCCGCCGCCGCGTCAGAGATTCCGCCTTCGACAACAGCGGAATCTCCCGACGAAGTTTCGGACGTAGCTGCGGACGATGAAGTTTCGGACGATGAAATCCAATCCGGTGAGGAGCCCGAAGTCGTTGAGTTTACGGAAGTTCCCGAAGCGGAAAACACCGGAGAAATAACGGAAAACGAATAAGACGGAGAAAACTCCGCCTTATCCGTATATGCTCGCCGTCGCTGACAGCCAAAGGCTAACCTCCGCGGACATACGCACCGCGACACGAGGCGTTAATCGTCAGCGATATTAGTATTGCAGTACCTTACCGAGGAATGTCGCGCGGCGGTTGCCGCTTCCCCAAATGGTAATATCGGTGTCGCTCCTGTTACGGTTAACCGAAATCAGGTACATATTGTCGCCGTCCGTGCGATACTGTTTACAGTAATACGCGCCGTCTACGCAGAAGATGCCCACGTCGCCGTCGGACAGGCTAATACCGTCCTTAGCGCAATAGACAATGTCTCCGTCGGAAATCATCGGTTCCATAGAGTCGCCGCTGATACGAATCGCGTACTGCGCTCTGCGCGGCACCTTTGGTCCGACCTCTATCATCTCAAAGTCGTTGCCCTCAATCGGGGTCGCTAAACCCGCCGCCGCCGCGGTCAGATACAGCGGTATCATCTTGATTTCTTCCGATACTGTTGAGTAACTGAGCTTTTCGTGCTGTTCCGTAGCGATACGCCTAAGCTCCTCGTCTATGACATAGTCGGTGATACGTTTCCCGTGACGGTCGAGCCTCCGGTACTTGCTGACAAGCCGGGTTTCCTCAAGCGTCAGTTGTTCTGCCGCTCCGTTTACGAGAAAGTCAATGCTTACGTCGAAGAAGTTCGCGAGCTTCTGCAACGTCTCTAACCTTACACCATCAAAACTCTTTTTATACCAACCGTCTATTGTGGTATAGGGTATTCCGCTTTGTCGGGCTAACTCCGACTTTGAAATTCCTTTTTCCTCTAAAAGATGTGTAATCGTTTGTAAAAACATAAATTCCACTCCTACCATTCGTTGTACGATTCTATTATAACACGTTTTATCGTAAATTGCAATTACCTATTGAAAATTTTTTTGAAATAGTGTATTATAATTACAAAAGAGCTAATTAAATGGAGATTATTGATTTGAATACACATTCTATGCCTGTACTGATACTTAGGGGCGTTTCGGTTTTTCCGGGCGCGAACCTCAATTTTGAGCTTGACGACCCGCTGGCTGTCGCCGCGATGAACGCGGCTATGCGGAGCCGTTCTCACCGTATATTCCTGCTCGCTCAGATTATGTCTGAAAGCGGCGAGCTTGCGCTGTACCCCGACAAGGAGGATTTATACGTAGTCGGAACCGTAGGCAGAATTAAGCAGGTGCTTAACTCTCCGGACAGTTCGAGGGCTTTAATCGTCTGCGAATACCGTGGCAAACTTGCCCAGATTACGAAGCGTAAGCCCGCGTATATCGCTCAGGTGGAGTGCTTCGACGCTGACGAACCTATGTCCGACCCGGGCGCCGCCGAGTCGATGATTGCTCAAACCTACGCGCTTGCGGAGCGGTACGCTTTGCTGTCGCAAGGAAACTCGCCCGATTTCGCGGAGCAAATCGCGGAGATTAAACTGCCCGGAGCAATCGCGGACTATATGGCTCAGAACATCTTTATGCCGCCGGAAAATAAACAAGACGTACTTGACGAGTTTGACCCGCTGGCGCGCCTTGAAAAGCTGAACGCGTTCCTGCTGGAGTCAATCACGTTCCTTGAGGTTGATTTCCAGATACGTATGGCTACCTCGCAGCGGCTTGAGGACGGTCAGCGTGAACATATTTTGCGCGAACAAATGAAAGTTATACGTCAGTCGCTTGGAGAAAATAATCTTGACGACTCCGAAGCCGACGCGGATATGTACCGCGACAGGGTTTACGCTTTGTGTCTTCCGGAGGAAACCGAGAATAAACTTATCAAAGAATGCGACAAGCTAAAGCGTCAGCACCCGTCCTCGTCCGACGCGGCGGTTATCGCGAATTACCTTGACGTGTGCCTTTCGCTTCCGTGGACGAATACCACTAAGGAGCGCGTGGACGTCGCTGTGACGCGCAGGATTCTCGACGAGGACCACTACGGGCTTGACAAAGTCAAGGAGCGCATTACAGAGTTTGTAGCGGTGCGGCAAATCTCGAAAGCGGGGAAGATTAACGGCGGTATACTTTGCCTTATCGGTCCGCCCGGAACGGGAAAAACCTCAATCGCGTACGCGGTAGCGAAATCGCTGAACCGCAAAATGGCGAGAATCTCGTTGGGTGGAGTTCACGACGAAGCCGATATTCGCGGACACCGCAAAACCTACGTCGGAGCTATGCCCGGACGTATCATTGACGCGGTCATAAGAGCGGGTACAAGTAATCCGCTGATACTGCTTGACGAAGTTGACAAGTTAGGTCACGATTATCGCGGCGACCCCGCCGCCGCGCTTTTGGAGGCTCTTGACCCGGAGCAAAACTCCACGTTCCGCGACCACTTCCTCGAAATACCCTTCGATTTGTCGGATACGATTTTCTTAACCACCGCAAACGACCGCTCCGCGATTCCCGTGCCGCTGCTGGACCGTATGGAGGTAATCGAAATCCCAAGCTACACCGACGAGGAAAAACTGGTTATCGCTAAAAAGCATTTGCTGACTAAACAACGCGTTAAGCACGGGCTGAAAGCCACTCAGCTTAGAGTCACCGACGACGCTATTCGTATGATTATCGCGGACTACACCCGCGAAAGCGGAGTACGCGTACTGGAGCGCGAACTTGCCGCGCTGTGCCGCAAAGCGGCGGTACGCTTCGCGGACGAGAACGCTCCTAAGTCCGTAAGCGTAAAGTCCGCGAATCTGGAGGAATTGCTCGGTCCTAAGAAGTACAAACGCGACGACGAATCGCTGAAACCCTCCGTAGGATTGGTTCACGGTTTGGCGTGGACAAGCGTCGGCGGCGAAGTCCTTGACGTTGAGGTCAACGTAATGGACGGTTCCGGCAAGTTGGAGCTTACCGGAAACCTCGGCGACGTTATGAAAGAAAGCGCGAAAGCGGCATTAAGCTATATCCGCAGTAAAGCTAAGGACTTTGGCGTTGACCCGAAATTCTACAAGACTAAGGACATTCATATACACTTCCCGGAGGGAGCGACGCCTAAAGACGGTCCAAGCGCGGGCATTACCGTTACAATTGCGTTAATTTCCGCTCTGACCGGACGCGCGGCTCGCGGCGACATCGCTATGACAGGAGAGATTACCTTGCGCGGGCGGGTTTTGCCGATAGGCGGGCTGCGCGAGAAAACTATGGCGGCGCTTAGAGCCGGAATCCATACGCTTATAATTCCACGCGATAACGAACCTGACCTCGCGGAAATCGACCCGCTTGTCAGAAACGCGCTTAGTTTCATCGTTACCGATAGCATCGGCGGAGTACTCGACACCGCGCTTGAAGCGGCGTAAAGCCTCCGCTATATATACCCTTAACGCGGGAAATTCGGATAGTCTTTCAGGACTATCCGAATTTCCCGCTATTACCGGCAGCGCTGTCGTTATGCTGCCTATTTGCAGGCGCAGGAAGCGACGGGCTTAACCTCGCAGACTACGTCGCAGCCGCAAACTTCGGACGTCGCTCCCGAAACCTGAGTAAGCGGGGTAATCGTACTAAGCGGAGCTATCGGAGTAACCTGCACCGGTCCGCAACTCGGCGGGAAGAACGAGCTTACCGGGAAATCAATCATTCCGAACAACTCGCACGGGTCCTCGCCCGTGCCGGAGATTCCCGCGCACTCTTTGTCGGGCAGACAATAGTCGTACACCGGAATAAGGATTTGTGTATCGCGCTCCAAGCGAATTATGGAGAACTGTCCGATGCTGACGTAAACGCGCCGTCCCGGTTCGCACACGTTGACGGTAATGCCGTTCGGGAAGTACGCCTGAAGTTGTTCGGGCAAACTTCCGGTTTCACCCTCAAAGCCGTAGCGTCCCTGCGGACAATCGCACGCTTCGAGAACTTTAATGTTGAGTATCATCGGGTCTATAGCTTCTACGACCGCCATCGGTAAGTTCAACTGCGGAGAGTTCTGAGTGTCCGGAGTGCCGTAGGCATACTGCGACGAGAACGTCTTGGAACCTACCGGACCTCCGCAAAGCGTAACGCGCTTGTCAAATACGGCAAGCCCGATAATCGTGTCCGGCGCTCTGCCCGCTATGGTGTAGGCCTCGCCGGTTATGCGGTAGTAGTATCTCAGGTCAACCGTGTAATGACCGGTTATGTAGGCGATTGGCTCCACGTCAATGTCAACGAAGATAAGCTCCGCGAGCTTTGCGCGTACGCCGACGGCGTTGGCTATGTAGGTCTGCGACGGTATATCCGGGTAAAGCCTCAAATCCTCAATGCAGTCTTTATCCTTGCAACTGTCGTATATCTTACGGGTATGGATACAAGTAGCTTCTTTGAACGTCCTGACGGACTCGGTCTGAACCGCGGACGTAACTTTGCCTTCCATATTTTTGCCTCCTATTCAGTACTGATAATAGATTTGCTCGTTACAATCTATGCCCGCGCCGGAAATGTGTGATAATTTGGAGAAAAAATAATGTGACTGATAACCAAACATAACAAACCCGCCCTTTCGGGGCGGGTTGAGGGCAGTATTAAGTTTCTGAAATTACGCCAACGCGGTAAAAGGTTTGTCAACTTCTATAATAACGCTCTGTATATCTTCCGGGTAAATTGTTTCGGTTGCATATTCGCCGTCGCTTATATTAACATCGGCAAGGTATGCTTCGCCGTTGTTAAAGATTTCAACAACGTGCGCTGTTTTGCCGCTTTTCAAACGTATTTTTTGGAATATTTCAAGTTTCACCGTTGATTCTCCCCCTTTAACTTTTTATTAGTAATGTACGCATTGGTTAATCTTGGGATTTTGTCTGCGTCATAGTTGTCGATAATCCAAGCCGTGACAACATTCGCGCTTTTCCCGTTTTCGCCTGTAAGATTCATTATTACTTCAAATAAATCACCGAATTTATTATTCCCCTTATATGTCGCTTCAAAAATCGGAATATTTCTGTAGATATTTTCAATTAGTTTATTGTAGTTATCAATACTATATCCCAAAGCCAAACGAAATGCGCTGGCTTTATCCGGAGCTTTGTCCGGATTCAACGAATATTTAGTAAATTTGTCAGCCGGAATAATCGCTTTATCAGCGTTTGGCAATATATTTGATATCGTTTTCACTATAGATAATACTATACCACCGCTAATGTTGTTTGTCAACATTTTTTTGTGCCGAAGAACTACCGCATCTTGCCGCTTACAGCGCCTGGCTGATTACCTCGATTTCTACGCCTTTATAGTAGTATTGCAGAATAGATTTGAAGTCCGCGCCGTTGCGAGCGAACTCGTTGGCTCCGAACTGGCTCATTCCTACGCCGTGACCGTAACCTGTTACGGTGAAGCGGATTTCACTTACGCTAATCGTCCAAACCGCGTTGGCGGAACGCAGTCCGAACAGATTGCGGAGTTGAGTTCCGCTAAGTTTAACTCCGCCAAGCGCTACCGAAAGCAGACGCCCGTTCGGGGAGCGCGATTCTTCGCCAAACCACGTTTCCGACGCTCCGGACAAGTCCATATCAGGATAGACTTCCAGCGCAAGCCGTTTGAACTCGGACAGAGAGAACGCCGGTTCGGTTACGAAGTCAGGTACGCTTGCGGGGCTTTCCGGCGACTGTACGGAACGCAGATACGGCAAAGCCTCGCCCCATACGTTCGCGCTGTCCTCCGTAAAGCCGCCGGAGGCGGCGTGGAACACCGCGAGTATAGGCTTATCTTCGTATACCGCGCATAGCCCGTCCGTGGCGACTACCGCCGATTTTATTTTCGCAATGTACACATCGTAATTATCGCCCCATTTCTCCCGCAAAGCCTCGTCCGACAGCCACGCTTTGCAGTGAACGGGATTATCGCAGACGTCCGCGTCGGGGTGAACGCTGTTCGCCGACGCGCCCGACGCGGAATAATAGGTGAATGTCCGCACCGCGACTGCCTGAGCTTTCAAAGCCTCGTCATAGAAATTCGCGGGCATCTCCGCCGCGACTACTCCCACAAGGTAGTCGCTCATTTTGATTGTGATTATCTCGCCGTTAGTCTGTAATGTCAAGCTGACAGCCGAGTCAAAACTTGAAATCAGGTTGTAGTCTGCCGTAGGACTTGGAGTTGGCTCGGCAACGGCGGCGGCGGTCGTAACTTCAACTGTCGGAGCGGGTGAATTAGAGGGCAACGGAGTTTTTGCCGCGAAAAACGGCAGTAAAAGTGAGAATATTGCGAGAAAAACTGAAATCGGTACAATTATTTTCATTTTAGCACTTCCATTTTGAGTTAGAATGGTATATAATATGTTTTGAAAGTTTCGCTTAGGACAAGTAAGGAGCAAATATGTCTGGAAAAAATAAATCGTTTTTGAAGTTCGCGCCGACGTTGGTGTTCGCGATAGCCGCGGCGGCAATAATATTGTTTGTGAATAATTCCGTTTCGGGACTGCTTACGCTGATTGTCGTATTGATTGCGGCTGTGTACGTAGTGTTTTCGGCGGTCGGCGAAAGCTCCCGCTATAATCCTCCGGACAGTTTAGCGGGCGTGTTTAGCGCGGGCAGTAATAAAGCCGCTAAAATCGCGCTAATCTCCGTGGGGTTGGCGCTTACGCTGATAACGCTGTACTCCGGGATTTTGATAATTCTTGATTTGCGGACAACCCAAATCAGCGGTACAAAATCTATACCCGACTTTATACGCGCGGGACTGGCGCTTTTGGCTGCGATTTCGTTCGTAATAATTTTGGCGCAGTCGAATTTTTCCGACAGCGAGAGCGGTGAGCCTCCGCTTAGTACGTTCAGAGCTTGCTCGTTTATTCTTACGATTTATTCGTGCTTCAATTTAATACTGATATACAGGCGAAACGCTACAAACCCGAACATCGCGGAATTTGCGTGGCAGATATTGGCGATGGCGGCGTTCTCGGTGATGTGGATGTATTTAATGGGCATAACTGCGGGCGCGCAATACCGCTCAATCAAGGCGATACGTTTTTTCGCGCGTATGACGGTAGTATTGTCGATGATTGCGGGAGCGGTTGTGTTCCGGAACGAAATGGCGGTTTATACCAAAATGTCGTTACTGTGCGAGTTCGCGTTTTGTTTCCTGTCAGCGTCAATAACTGATATTCTGATGTCAACGAACGCGGGTTCGTTTGGTACTAAAAAGCGTTTATTCTTACCGGACGACGATGAGATTTATGATGGAACGAAACTCTAAATCCAAGCGTTGGATAGAACGCGTTAAGAGTATACTGATTGTAATTCTGCTTGCCGGAGCGTTTTTCCTAGCGTACCGGACAGGTACGTTCAGCCCTATGCCAA
>JAISKY010000123.1 GCA_031260745.1 Oscillospiraceae bacterium | reverse complement strand
CGCGGCAGAAGCGCGGTATTGGACTTCAATAATTTCATAAACTGTGATTCCGTTCTCTGATATGTTCAAGCGCGGTGTCAAACAGTACCGCAACGTGATGGTCCTCAAGCGAATAGTACAAATGCTTACCGTCGCGGCGTGAAGTTAACAGCCGCGCCTGCTTCAAAACCCTAAGCTGGTGCGAAATCGCCGAATCCGTCATTTTCAGTTTTTCCGCGAGGTCGCACACGCACAACTCGCGGTCCTCCAGCGCAAGCACTATTTTTGCTCTTGTCGGGTCGCCCAAAACTTTGAAAAGCTCCGCGACATAGTTAATCTCTGTATTTATCATTGTCAAATCCTCCGCTATAAAAATTATAAATTATTAATTATTATCAAGTAGTTTCAGTTAAACATATCAACGTACAGTATATCGGTCAGGACTAATTTATAATTTATAATTTATAATTCTCCTAGTATTCCATTAGGAACAAATTTTTGTCTTCCGCGAATTCCTTTACGCTGTAGCTTACTAGTACCGAGTCGATACCGTTTTCCGCGGCGTATTCTTTTATGCTTTTCTTAAAGTAGCGCAAGTCAATCAGGTGAATTTCCTCAAAGTGCGGCAGCAAATACGGAAGCTCTATATCCATATAGCTGTCACGGAGAATAAGTAGTTTGCCGCCGTTCTCAAGCCCCGTAATGATTCTGCGCTGAGGTGAGTTACCGCCCAGAAAATAGGCGTATTTATCCTTTTTTGACAGAGCCTCCGGATTGTAGAGGAATGACGGAACCGCTTTACCCGTATTGTAGTCAAGCGCGGCGACGCTGAATATCGGTACATAGGCAAACATCTCGTCGGGCTTAACCCAACCCGCGCCGGAGGTGGAGTACGTCGTACCGTAAAAACTGCCGCTTATTAGAACCGGCTCGTACTTAGGCGCGGGCGTTAAGCCCATCGCCTTAACCGTAGCGGCGTAGCCATAGTATGCTCCCAGTCCCGTCCAGTGGTGGTCGGTGCGGTAGAAAATCTGCTCGTCCTTATGCTCGTTAAGCACGGAGCGCACGTCAATCACCTGAGCGTATCCGCCCGCGATTACGTCAGCGTCGGTGATAAGGCGGCTTTGGTCGTCATTAGGCGCGTTATCCGGCAACAGGTCAGACCATACGCTTACCGCGCCGGGAATCAGCGCGAAATACACGGGAATGTCAAGCTCTTTCATATTCTCGGAGAGTTTACCGAGCGAGCGTAAATTGCTGTCAACTATCGTCGTATCGGACGGCTTAAAGCGTTCGATAAGCATACCGTATTTCGCGAAGTATACGCTGTTATTCTCGGTTTTGCCAAGCGAAACCTCCGACGCGGCTTTTAGCGTAATCCAACTGTCTCGCATAGCGAATTGGTCGCTGACGTACTTCTCGTAATCCGTCATAAATTGTCCGGAGAACAGCGCGGAAAACGAAAACTTAGGCGATTTGGCAAGTACGCGGTTCTCGCGCTCGGAGAACTCGCGGTTAGGGATTAGAATCCCCGCTAAAACCAAAGCGGCGATAAACCCGATAAATATTATAACATTGATTTTCGCGAAATTAACCTTTTTTTGCATTAGTAACCTCAATTAATCACTTCGCCGCCGTCAGCGGAAAACTAGAATTTGAAATATAAGAACGGATTGTACGTATTATCCACAAGTTGAGCCGTGCAAATTATCAGCGCAAGCAGTATCAGCGCGGGTCTGGCGTATTCGACCAGTTTCGGGCGAAGCTCGGAAAGTTTCGCGGCTTGATTTGTAAGGAACGGCGCGGCGGATAACGTCAGAATCACGAGCGAAACTCCGTAGTTACGCAGCCAGTACAACGCGTCCGGCGAGATTAGCTGATTCGCTCCGAACAAAGCGGCAACATATCCCGGCAGAACGCTCAAATCCTCAATCGCGAATAACGCCCACCCCAACGCAACCAGTAACAGCGTGTATATTCTCGAAAACACAGCGGGAATTTTCTCCAGCCAGCGTAACAGGAACACTTTTTCAAGAATTAGCAGAATAGCGTAATATATTCCCCAGAACAGGAAGTTCCAACTCGCCCCGTGCCATAATCCCGTAAGCGCCCATACAATTCCGATATTAACAAGCTGTCTGGAGATTCCTTTACGGTTTCCGCCAAGCGGAATATAAACATAGTCGCGGAACCACGTACTTAGCGAGATGTGCCATCTGCGCCAAAACTCCGTTATGCTTTTCGAGATGTACGGATAGTTGAAGTTCTCCAAAAACTCGAACCCCAACATTCGCCCAAGTCCTACCGCCATATCCGAATACCCGGAGAAATCGAAATATATTTGAAACGAGAACGCAATCAAGCCCAGCCACGCGCCTAGTACGGAAAGCTCTGATGTCGGCACCGCCTTGTACCAGTCCCATAAAACTCCGATATTGTTCGCCAAAAGCACTTTTTTTACAAGTCCGATAACAAACCGCTGAACTCCGGAACTGAATTTTTCCAAAGTTTCCGAACGCTCGTCAAGCTGGTCCGCGATGTCTTTATAGCGTACAATCGGACCGGCGATTAACTGCGGGAACAACGCGACGAAGGTTCCGAATTTGACAAAACTGCGCTGTTCCTCGCACTCGCCGCGATATAGGTCAATCGGGTACGACATCGTCTGGAAAGTGTAGAACGATATTCCGATAGGCAGTTCAATGCCGACCGCCTTGCCACCGAAAGTTGTGATTATCAAATCCGTATACTTGAAAAACGCCAACATAGCTAAATTCAGAAGTACGTTTATTATCAGGATTAGCCTTGCGGTTTTTCGGTTGGAGATGTATTTATGAATTAACAGTCCGGCAACGTAGTTCAGAGTAATCGAGCAAAGCATCAGTACGATATATTTCGGCTCACCCCAACCGTAAAATATAAAATCCACGGCGAACAGCCAAACATTCCTGAACGTAATTGAGTTAAGAAACTTAACCTTTGTCAGCGGCTTTATTTTACGCGCCGCGAAAGGAATACCGTAGTATCCCAACAGTACGGCGGGCAAATAAACGAATATAAACAGAAGTGAAGAAAAAACCATATTTGTTATTAATATTCCGTATTTCAGTTTTTCACTTTCGCAAGCGGGTGAGCGGCGGCGGCGGATTTCAGGTCAGCGTTCTCAACGTGAGTGTAAATCTGCGTGGTGTTAAGATGTTCGTGACCGAGTAACTCTTGCAAGACTCTTACGTCAACGCCGTTTTTTAGCATCAGCGTCGCCGCCGTATGCCTTAACTTGTGCGAGGAGTATTCGCGCTCCGAAAGACTTGCTTCGCCGATGTGCTTCTTAACAAGCAGATGAACCGCCGAGCGCGATATTCTTTGGTGTTGCTGTGACAGGAACAACGCTTTTAGGTTATCGCCCAGCGCGGGACGCTCTAAGAGGTAAGCGTTAATCGCGTCCGCCGTCGCGTCGTTGATATACACTATGCGTTCCTTATTGCCTTTGCCGAGTACCCTTAAATGGTCGGAGCGTATATCCTGTAAGTCCAGTCCGACAAGTTCCGAAATCCGCAGTCCGCAGTTTAGGAATATCGTCAGTATGCAGTAATCTCTCGCCTTGTGTCTGCCGCCGACGTTTTCTAAAAGCCGGACGCTTTCCTCAAGCGTGAGGTACTTTGGCAAAGTACCCTTGCGCTTAGGCATATCCCAGTCCTCCACGGGGTTTGATTTTAGTTTACCCGTCTTGACTGTCAAATACTTAAAGAACGACCGTATTACAGACATTTTTCGGTAAAGCGTTTTGTCGTTTACTCCGACTTTGGAATTTTTGTCGCGTGGGTGAAGTACGCGGTCGCGCCGCAGGAAACTTGAAAAACCGGTAAGTTCCACTTTGTTAACCGCCGCGATAAACTCCAGGTCTACGTCAAGTATGGAGATTTCCTCAAGCGGAGTATTACGCGGCGCAAGTCCGCGCTCACGCTTTAAGAACCTGAAAAGCGTACGCAAGTCAAGAAAATACTCGTCAATTGTTTTTGGTGAGTGAATCTTAATATTTTCGTGGTACGAGAGGAACTCCCGCAGTATTTCGGGCGCTTCGGTTCTGTAATCGTTCATATAACCGCCTTCGTTCGAGTATATTTTCAGCCTATCTGATATATTATAGCATACGGGGCATAAATCTGCAAGAGGAATTTGAAATGTATAAACGATATTCATCATATAGAGGGTACGGCTCACGCCGCCGACGCGGTAAAACGTCGGACGGCGGCGGGTGGATACGGTTTTGTGTGTTCGGAACTCTAATCGGAATCGCGCTTATGTGCAATGTCTTTTTCCGCGAACAGATACAGACGCTCTCTGAGCGAGTTGCGGGCGATTGGGCTTCGGCGGACTACAGTTCCGCGTTCGCCGCAGTCGGCAGAGCCGTCAAAGGCTCGGAGAATCCCGCCGCGGCGTGGTCAGAGGTCAAAAGCAGTCTTAGCGGTAACTCGGTTACAACCAACGCCGCGGTAGGTTCAGGCTCCGGCGCCGCCGCGTATGAACTGCTGAAAAGCGGCTTGCCGTTTCCCGCCGCCTTGATTCCCGTAGAACCTGACGACGACGGCGTCAGCGCTGACGCGGATACCGGAGAGGAAACGATGGTATTCGACTATTCCGCGATTCCCGCCGCCGCGACCGATAGCGGTACGGCGGCTGTTACGGCGTACGACGACGGAATTGTTATCGCCAACGGCGAAAGTCCGCTTTACGGAAATTATCTGATTATTTTGCACGGAGATATAACCGCTCAATATTTTCATTGCCCGGAATTAAAAGTACGAAG
>JAISKY010000122.1 GCA_031260745.1 Oscillospiraceae bacterium | reverse complement strand
TAAGGATATGCGCCGGTTGCCCGGAGCTTTATTCGTAGTTGACCCGCGCAAGGAAGCCAACGCAATCGCGGAGGCTCACAAACTCCATATCCCGATTGTCGCGATTGTCGATACCAACTGTGACCCGGACGAAGTCGATTACGCGATTCCGGGTAACGACGACGCAATCAGAGCAATTAAACTTGTTTCGCAGGCTATGGCTAACGCGATTCAGGAAGGTCACGAGGGCAAAGCCGCGGAGGACGACGCAATAGCCGCCGGCGAATCGGAAGCCGAGAATCCGGCTGGAGGTACTGAGGAATAATGTTTACAGCAGCAGATGTTAAAAACCTGCGCGAAGTTACCGGCGTAGGTATGATGGATTGTAAAAAAGCTCTAACGGAGTCAGGCGGCGACATCGAAAAAGCCGTTGCGTGGCTTCGCGAGAAAGGTCTTGCTACGGCTCAGAAAAAAGCCGGACGAATCGCCGCCGAGGGCGTCGTCGCCGTCGCGACTGAACCGAACGGCGCGGCTATCGCGGAAGTGAATATTGAAACCGACTTCGCGGCTAAGAACGAGACGTTTATTAAGTTCGCGAACGATATTGCCAAGATTGTCGTTGATAACGCTCCCGCCGACATTGACGCGCTGCTCGCGCTTGATTATCCGGGCGAGGGTAAAGCCGTCAAAGACGTGCTTATTGACCGCGTTCAGGTTATCGGCGAGAACATTCAAATCCGCCGTTTTGAGCGTTATGACGCGGGCGTGAATATCAGCTACGTTCACTTTAACAATAAAATCGGCGTACTGGTACAGTTAGAGACAAGCGGGTCGGCGGTCGGCGCTCCGGAAGTTACGACGCTTGGTAAAGACCTTGGTATGCAGATTGCCGCGTTGCGTCCGCAATATCTCGACAGCAGTTCCATCTCGCAAAGCGCGATGGAGGCGGAGCGCGAAATCCAGTACAACAAAGCGCTTGAGGAGGTCAGCAACGACCCCAAAAAAGCGAATCTCGACGACGCTAAGAAAAAAAGCGTCGCGGAGAATATGGTTATCGGTCGTATGAAAAAGTTCTACGAGGAAGTTTGCCTGTTAAACCAGGATTTCGCCAAAGCGGATAAAGTTACGGTTGAACAGCACGTAAAGAACGTAGCGAAGGAACTCGGCGGCGAAATTAAGGTAGTAAAATTCGCCCGTTATGAAGCCGGAGAGGGAATCGCGAAAAAAGAGGATAACTTCGCCGAAGAAGTAGCAAAGCTAACGAACAGTTAACAGTGAACAACTAACAAATTTGGAGCTTCTGCCATTCAATGGTAGAAGCTCCGATTCGGTTTAACTGTTAACTATCTCACTCCGTAGAGGATTTGTCCGTAGCTTGGGTACGGCCAGTATTTGGCGGCGACTACCGTTTCAAGTTCATCGACAACACTGCGAAGCGACTGCATAGCGGGGAATACGCGTTCGCGGTAGTGCTTCGCGATTGATAACGCGTCGCTCTGCTTATCGGCTGCGACAAGTTCGCCCTCCAGAGTCGCGAGCGCCTTCGCGGACGCTCCGCCGAGCTTCAGCAGATTCTTCAGCAGTCCGAGTTCGTTCGTATTGTCAATGCCAAGCTCTTTAAGGGTTTTCGCGAGTTTAGCGACTTCGGACTCGTACGCGATAACCGCCGGGTCAACGTCGCGGTGAGCCATATCGACCACCGTCAACGCCTCAAAGTGAATCGTCTTGTAGTAGTTCTCAAGTGAAAGCTCCACGCGGCTTTTGACTTCGGACTCGGAGAATACGCCCAGACGCTCAAACAGCTTGATGTTCTCCGATTTTTCCATAAGCGGGATAGCGTCAACCGCGGACGTTAGGTTAAGCAATCCGCGTTTTGCGGCTTCGTCAACCCACTCGGAGGCGTAGTTGTTGCCGTTGAAGATAATGCGCTCGTGCTTAGTGATTGTGTCCTTGACGATTTCGCTGATTGCCGCGTTAACGTCGGAGGATTTTTCCAACTTGTCCGCGAACTGGCTTAGCGCGTCGGCTACGATAGTATTGAGTATCGTATTCGGTCCGGAAATCGACAGCGACGAACCGGGCATACGGAACTCAAACTTATTTCCGGTAAAGGCAAACGGCGACGTGCGGTTGCGGTCGGTAGTATCTTTCGCGAAATGCGGCAGACTGTCAACGCCAATTGTCATCGGCAGTTTTCCCGGTCCGATGTATTCCTCGCCCTTTTTAATCGCTTGCAGTACCGCGTCAAGTTCCTCGCCGAGGAATATGCTGACAATCGCCGGAGGGGCTTCATTCGCGCCGAGACGATGGTCGTTGCCCGCGGTCGCGACGCTCATTCTAAGCAAGTCCTGATGCTCGTCAACCGATTTGATAACCGCCGAAAGGAATAGCAGGAATCTAGCGTTTTTAGCCGGAGTGTTGCCGGGGTCAAGTAGATTCTCTCCGTCGTCGGTGCTTAAAGCCCAGTTATTATGTTTGCCGGAACCGTTAACGCCCGCGAACGGCTTCTCGTGAAGCAACGCTTCAAGTCCGTGCCTTTTCGCAACGGTTTTAAGCGTTTCCATAATCAATTGATTGTGGTCGGCGGCAATGTTTGTAGTCGTGAATATCGGAGCAAGCTCGTGCTGAGCCGGCGCGACCTCGTTATGCTGAGTTTTCGCGAGTACGCCCAGTTTCCACAATTCCTCGTTCAGGTCGGTCATAAACTCGGCGACGCGAGGTTTAAGCACTCCGAAATAGTGGTCCTCCATCTCCTGACCGCGAGGCGGACGCGCTCCGACTAATGTTCTTCCGGTGAACAGCAAATCAGGACGCTGGTCAAGGACTTTCGAGTCCACGAGGAAATATTCCTGCTCCGCTCCAACGGTAGTGCGAACTCCCGGAGGATTCTCGGTTCCCAAAAGTTTAAGTATACGCTGCGCTTCCCTGCTGATTGCCTGCATAGAGCGCAGCAAGGGAGTTTTCTGGTCAAGCGCTTCGCCGCTGTAAGAGCAGAACGCGGTCGGAATGCAAAGCACGTTACCCTTGATAAACGCGGGACTGGTGATGTCCCACACGGTATAGCCGCGCGCCTCAAACGTAGCGCGGATACCGCCGCTTGGGAAACTTGACGCGTCGGGTTCGCCGCGTACAAGTTCCTTACCGCTGAACTCCGCGATTACGGAACTTCCGGTCGGACCGACCGGCGAGATAAAACTCTCGTGCTTCTCCGCGGTTAACCCTGTCATAGGCTGAAACCAGTGAGTAAAATGAGTTACGCCTTGTTCCGTAGCCCATTCCTTCATACACGCGGCGACCGAATTGGCTATGTCAACGGTAAGGTGCGAGTAATCGCGCATAACGCGGCGCACTTCATTGTAGCTTTCTTTCGGCAAACGCTGGCGCATAACGGTATCGTTAAAAACCTTGCTGCCATAGACCTTAACTAAATCAGACATTGAGTAATCCTCCATATATTAATACTAATGACGCGAAAAGGCTAAGCCTTCCGCGCCATTGCGTCTACTTCGGACGTATTATAGCACATAGTTTCGCGTTTGTCAAGAAAAATTTTTGTTGAAACGCCCGCAATCGGATTGTTTACGCTTTTGAGCGGCATATTTCAAAAATAGATAAAAGGTATATATCTTTTCAGTATTTTGTCGCGTTGGTACTTCAGTTGAAAAATATTGAAAAATAATCAAAATATGTATTGACTTTTCCGCTATAGTATAGTAAAATGGTCTACAAACTATAATTAGGAGGACATTCAAAATGCAGGAAGCGTATGAATTTTTGAAGAAAGCCGGTACATACTGGCTTGCGACAGCGGAGGGCGACCAACCCAGAGTCCGCCCGTTTGGTACGGCTCACATCTATGACGGCAAGTTGTACATTCAGACAGGCAAGGTTAAACCCGTCAGCAAACAACTAGCGGCAAATCCCAAGGCTGAACTTGGGGCGTTCGACGGCGGACAGTGGATTCGCATTGCCGCAACTCTTGTAAGCGACAACAACCTTGAAGCGGAAAAGTCTTTGCTTGAAGCCTATCCGTCACTCGCCGACCGTTATCAACCCGGCGACGGAAATATTGAGGTACTTTACCTTAAAGACGCGACCGCGACATTCTCCTCGTTCGCCGGAGAACCCAAAGTTGTGAAGTTCTAACCGTCGGAGAAACTAAAAAAGTGCTGTGTAAACAAATCGTTTACACAGCACTTTTTTCGCCGTTTACCGCGAATTGACACGGCGGAATAATGGCATAATATACTTAGTGAGTATTCACATAATCAAAGCTAAAGGAGCGAAAAAATATGATAATCAGCGCGAGAAATCAACTTAGGGGACGGATTACCTCAATAACCGACGGCGCGGTTAACGGCATTGTGACGCTTGACATCGGCGGCGGGAACAGCGTTACTTCGTCTATTACAATGGAGGCAATCAAAGAGCTTAACCTGAAAGTCGGAGGAGAAGCCTACGCTATAATCAAAGCGTCAGCCGTTATGATTGGTATCGGCGAGTAGCGGCCGCGTTATTAAGCTCGCGTCGGTACGGCGTCACGCCGCCTATCGCGGTTTGTTACGGACTTTTGAAGCTCAATCAGCGGAAGCGGCATAAGCGACAGAGCCGCGACTGTCAGCCACTGCGGTATATTCAGCGGGACGACCTTGAATATTGCCGCGAACGGCGGAACCATTACTACCGCAAGCTGCATTACAAGGCACAGCGCAAACGACCACGTCATTTTTGAGTTTGAGGTCAGACCGATTTTGAATACCGATTTGCCGCTTCGCGCGTTAAACGCGTGGACAAGCTGAGAAAGACTAAGCACGGAGAACGCCATAGTCCTCGCGACTGAAACGTCGCCGCCCACTCCGAAAAACGCTCTGCCTATACTGAACGCCAACAGCGCGAGTGAGCCTATCATAAGACCCTCGGTGATAATCGCCAATGCCAGTCCGTCCGCGAACAGGCTTTTTTTAGGGCTTATCGGAGGTTGCTCCATTATGTCGTCGTCCGCTTTTTCCGCGCCTAACGCCAGCGCGGGGAACGAATCAGTCACCAGATTTACCCACAGTAACTGTATCGGTAACAGCGGCGACGGCAACCCCATTAGGAACGCCGCGAAAATCGTAAGTATCTCACCGGTATTGCTTGACAACAGGAAGTGAGCCGCTTTTTTGATGTTCGCGTAGATTCCTCTGCCGTGGCGAACAGCTTCTACGATAGTAGCGAAGTTGTCGTCGGTAAGCACCATATCCGCCGCGCCTTTCGCGACGTCGGTGCCGGAGATTCCCATAGCGCAGCCGATGTCGGCGATTTTAAGCGCGGGAGCGTCGTTTACTCCGTCGCCTGTCATCGCGGCTACGGCGCCGCGAGCCTGAAACGCTCTGACAATCCGAACTTTATGCTCCGGCGAAACTCTCGCGAATACGGAATAGCTGAAAATGTTCTTTTCAAGCTCACGCTTGTCCATTTTGTCAAGCTCCGCGCCGCTAACGCTTTTATCTCCGGCGCAAAGTATGCCCAATTGTTTGGCAATCGCCGTAGCGGTCAGAACGTGGTCGCCCGTAATCATAACCGCTTTGATTCCGGCGCGTTTACATAGCTCAACGGCGGCTTTCGCTTCTTCGCGCGGAGGGTCAATCATACCGACAAGCCCTTTGAACACAAGATTGCGCTCGAAATCGTCTTTGGGGATTCGCGCGGACTCGTCTTTGTAGGCAGCGCCTAAAACCCTTAGCGCGTTAGACGCCATATCCGAGTTCATTGAGTTTATATTGCGGCGAAGCTCGTCTGTCAGAGGTACGGGTTTGCCGTTTACCTCCGCCATAGAGCAGACGTTGAGCAAAACATCGGGCGCGCCTTTAGTGATTACCCTGTATCCGCCGTCTTTTCGGTGCAGGGTACTCATAAGTTTACGGGAGGACTCGAACGGCAGTTCGTCAACCCTGGGGAAACTGTCGGTAAGCGTTTTGCGGTTTATGCCCGCGTCCGCCGCCGCCGTTATCAATGCCGTTTCGGTAGGGTCGCCGGAGTAACCGCCTGATTCCTGTGATATAGAGCTGTTATTGCACAAAGCGGTAAGCGAGAGAATTGCGGCGGCTTCGCCGCCCGATTTGTTAAGCGTTCCGGACATTCCGCGAATTTCCGTGACGCTCATTTTATTTTGCGTCAAAGTTCCGGTCTTGTCGGAGCAAATCACGGTCGCGCTTCCCAAAGTTTCCACCGCAGGAAGTTTTCGGATTATCGCGTTTTTACCCGCCATCGCGGAAACTCCCGCCGCGAGTACGATTGTCACAATCGCCGGAAGTCCCTCCGGTATCGCCGCTACCGCGAGGCTTACTGAAATCAGGAACATTTCAAGCGGGTTGCGTTGCTGAAATATCCCCAACAGGAAGATTAACGCGCATATCGCCAACGCTCCGATACCCAGCACTTTTCCGGTGTTCGCGAGCCGGTTTTGCAACGGCGTCATCGGTTCCTCGCCGCTGTTAAGCATACCCGCGATATGTCCTACCTGAGTGTTCATACCAGTTGCGGTAACTACGGCGATTCCGTGACCGCTTGTGATTACGCTTGCGGCGAACAGCATATTTTTACGTTCTCCGATTGGCAAGTTCTCCGGAAGTATAACCGACGCGCTTTTCTCCGACGGGAGCGATTCCCCGGTAAGGCTGGATTCCTCCGCTTTCAGCGACGAGTCGCTGATTAGCCTCGCGTCCGCCGGAACGAGGTCGCCGCTTTCGAGCGACAGTATATCGCCCGGCACGACCTCCGCCGCGGCTATCCGAATTTTTCTGCCGCCGCGAATGACCGTCGTTTCGGGAGCGGTCATTTTCATCAACGCCTCAATCGCCGCTCCAGCGCGGCTTTCGTGGGAAACTCCGATTATAGCGTTAACGATAACGATTGCTAAAATGATAATCGGGTCAACGAAATCCGCGTCGCCGTTCAGGACGGAGATAATAAAGCTGACCGCCGCCGCTCCAAGCAAAATCAGAACCATAAAATCGGAAAACTGCTCGAAGAAAACCAGAATCAAACTCTTTTTCTTTTCTTTCCGCAAAACATTAGAGCCGTATTCCTCCAGCCGATTCGCCGCCTCGCGCTCGTCAAGTCCGCGAGAGGGCGATACTTTAAGCTCGTCCATAACGGCGGCCGCGCTTCTTGAGTGCCATTCCATAAGTAAACCCGTTCCTTTCAAGTGTGCTAAGCCGCCGACCGCGCGGGACGGCGGCTCTTGAAATTAATATGCCGGGCTGTCCGCGTTTATGACAGCGTTCACAATGCCGCGGTCTACGCATATAATGTAGCAATGTGTTGATTTCGGAGGAACAATATGGACGTTGTACTCGCGCTTGTTCTCGCGTCCGCGCTTAGTCTTGACTCTCTGCTGATAGGCGCGAGCTACGGTATGCGCGGCATAAGCGTTCCCGCTCCCGCGAAGCTGATAATCGGACTGGTATCCGCGGTATTTACCGCCGCCGCTATTTGGTTCGGCAGTATAATCTCCGGATTTCTCCCCGCCGGGATTGCGAAGTATGCGGGAATATTTTTCCTCGCGGCGTTAGGCGGATTTATGCTGTTCGAGGGCATACGCAAAAACAGCGGCTCCGAAGTCAAACCTGTCAAAACCGGGACAATCCTGAAACTGGCAATCAAGTCGTTCGGAATCACAATTAAAATAATCCGCAACCCCGAGGACGGAGATATGGACAGCTCAAAAAGTATAGACCCGGTCGAGGCTTTGTACCTCGGCGCCGCGCTATCGGTGGACTCGTTCGGAGCGGGCTTGGGAAGCTCAATGAGCGGCATAAGCGCGAGCCTAATACCGTTATTTGTAGTAATATGCCAATTAGTATTCCTGTCGGCGGGGTATTTTTCGGGCGGTAAAATCTCCGGCCGCTTTAACATAAACGGAAAAGCCGGAACGATTATCTCCGGCTCACTATTGATTTTGTTGGCGGCAGTCAGAGCGTTTTTTTGACGTTTTGCTTACGCAGCGGCTAAGTATGTCATTATCCGACGCAATCGCGGCGGACTCGGCATAGTTCGTACGGCACACTTTGGCGTTTACCGAAATAAGATGTAGTGCGCTCCCGCAACCGTATACGCGCGGATTTGGGCCGCGCGGTTCGCGGGAAAGCCTATTGATGAAAGGAGCCCGTCCGAACTATGATAATTATCATTGCGGTCATAATACTGATTTTAACGGCTTTGGGTCTTATTTTCTTTCGCGTTACCGGAGAAAAGTTCAAACCTACCGCGGATAAGCAGGTTCAGCACGACCAACTTAACGCGTTGTTAGACGACGCCGGATTCGCGTACGAGAGAGACGGAGATTATTTTTACTCACTGCGCAACTGCTGGCAGCGGGAGTGCGGTTATTGCAAACTTTACGACGAGGGCTGCCGCGAGCTTTATATGATAACCGACGCGGAGCCAATTGAGTTCACCTACGACGGAAAACGCTGGCTTATCGAGTTTTGGAAAGGTCAGTACGGAATCACTACCGGCGCCGAAATCGGCATTTACCGAACGGAACGCGAAGATATTAGCTCGCCGGATTTTACAGGCACATTTTACGAGGCAATCCCTGACGCAGAGATGATGCCGATGTCGTTCACGCTCCGTAAAAGAGGGCGTACGCTGCTAAGTCGGAGCGACAGGCACTGGTGGCTGACCGGATTTATACTCGGTGAGTTCTCGCAGCCGAAATCACTAACAATGGACGCGGAGAT
>JAISKY010000109.1 GCA_031260745.1 Oscillospiraceae bacterium | reverse complement strand
TACGTTATACAGAAGCCGCTCCGCGTTATTTTGACCTTCCTGACAATGGCTGGCTAACGCCGGAGCGTGACCCTGACGCTCCGCGAGTATATATTCCGTCAGCGCGCTGTCGTGCAGTAACGCGCACGTAGTCAACGCCGAGAGGTCAGTTTCATTCAGTCCCAAATATTTACCCATCGTAGCGCAAAGTGTCGCGATACGTTTACCGTGGTGCGTAGTCGCGCCGAGAAGCTCGCCCTCAACAATGTCAAGCGCGGTAGCGATTGACTTAATCAATTGGTCCATTCTAATAATCATAATGGAGTAACTCCTTTCGCTTTCTTTTTTTATCCTCTATTACATTATAACACTCAAAACACTGAAATTCTACAATTTACATAATAATATTCATAAAATATTTATAATTTTATGAAAAATAGCGAAATTATCTACGCGTAATCGGACGCCGCGGTAATGAGCGTCCGATTGTTTATCAGGATTTGTTTTACGGTTTACCGTCCCGGAAGTCTTGGAGGTTGTTCGGCTTGTCCGTCTAACTTGAACTGAGCTATCAGCTCTTCAAGTTTGGACGAACGCTCCGATAACTCCAACGAAATGGAAGCGCTTTCCTGAGCGGTAGCGGAGTTTTGCTGAACCACCTGCGCCACTTGGTCAATGCCGCTGTTTATCTCGCTTATAGCTTGATTTTGCTGGTCGCTGGACGATGCGATGTCGCCGACAATCGCGCTGCTTTCATTGATACCGTCTACAATCTCCGTAAGGCTTTCGGCGGTTTCCTTTGCTATTTTCGCGCCGAGTTCGGCTTTTTCCATAGAGTTCGCAATCAACGAGTTAGTATCGGACGCCGCCGCCGCCGATTTCGCGGCAAGACTGCGGACTTCCTCCGCGACAACCGCAAAACCCTTGCCTTGCTGACCGGCTCTCGCGGCCTCAACCGCGGCGTTCAGCGCTAGTATATTCGTCTGAAACGCTATATCGTCTATGACTTTGATAACCTTTTGAATGTTGTTGCTTGCCTCGTTTATCGCCTGAACAGCCTTAATCATTTCGCCCATTTGCGCGGAGCCTTTTTCGGCGTTAAGACTTACGGAGTTAGACAACTTTGCCGCCTTGTCCGCGAGTTCGGCGTTCTCCTTAGTTTTTTCCGATATTTCGGAAATAGACCTGGATAACTGCTCAACAGCCGCCGCCTGTTCGGTGGAGCTTTCAGCTAAGTGCTGAGCTCCCTCCGAAATCTGGCGCGAGCCGATAGTGACGTGGTCGGACGTATCGCGAATACTGCCAATCATTCGGTTATTATTTGACACTAAAGTGTTTATCGCCTGATTCATAATATCCTGCTCGGAACGTACGGGGAGATTAACGGTGTAATCTCCGTCGGCTATAAGCTGAATCGCCTGTTCCTGAGCGCGTACCTCCGCTAACATTCGCGTAAACGAGTTCGCCAAAACGCCAATTTCATCTTTAGAACGCACAGTAATATCTACGTTCATATCGCCGACCGCGATTTTCTCCGCGGCTTGAGCCATCGTAATTATGGGCTTTGTAATTTTCCCGTATAATGACACGAAGAAAACTGCCGCTAATATCATTAATACTACCGCTAAACCTAGCCCGTAAATTAAAAACTGTATGACCTGGGCTGAAACGGTTGAGCTTTCTATTCCGGTGTATATGGAAAACCCGCCGTTAGTAACTTTGTTAACCGCGAAATAATATGCCACTCCGTCATAGTCGCGGATTTCCGTTACGTCGCCGGAAGGCAGTAAACTAAGCGTCTTATATGCCGGTAAAGCGTCCGCTAAATAAGTGACTTTCCCGTTTTGCGGAAGATATTCCGAGTTACGGTGGAAGATAATTTTATCATCTGCGTCTACAACGAAGAAATATTCGGTGTCCGCCGTCATCTTATTCGCTTCTAAAGACGAGGTAATCTCCATATCAATCGCGATGACAGCGTCTTCACCGGTGTCCAAAGTAATTCCCTTGGATACGCAAATGGCGTAGATGCCGGTGTTCGCGTCCTCGTATGTAATAACTTGCGGAATACGGTTTCCGACCGCTTTCTGATACCACGGACGGTCTTTAACAACATACTCCGGAGCCGGAATCCAACCAAGAGTTTCATACAAATAGTTTTGCTCGCCAAGTCCGACATAAAACGCGGTAATAGAGGATTTTGAGGAGAGAGTGTCCAGTTTTTTGTCAATTGCGTTTGAAACGGTGGCGAGCGACATATCAGTCGATGTTTCCAGGTCAAAGGCAAAGCTGTCAATCGTATGTACCATATCTGAAATTGTATAATTCAGATTAGCGGCGTTAGCGTTACCTTTCAGCAGTAATTCCGTCCTGAGATTTGCGAACAGGGCGGAGTTGACTACGTAGAAAACGATTATGAAGATTACCGCGATAATTACGGCAAAAGCAATCATTACCGCTCTTGTCAGGCGAAGTTTCAGAGATTTCATATTTCTCTTTCCCCTTTATAAAATTGTTAAACGCGTGAATTACATTTAGTTTACACTTTGCAAAATTATGTCCGGCAATTTTCATTATTTGGGATTGATTATACATACTTTACAGCAAATTGTCAAGTGATTTTTAACGATAATGTAGAAATATATCAAAAAAACGCGAATAAAATATCCGGCAAGAATAACGCTTGCCAGATATGGAATATTATATGTTATTTTGTTGTTGAAAACTGGAGTTATAACATTTTTTGAGCCAGAGCTTTTATATGCTCCGGAGTGGTTCCGCAACAGCCGCCGACGTAGTCTGCTCCGCGTTCTACGTACCACATCATCGCGTCCGCGAACTCGTTAGGGTCGGCGAGTTGGTTTGGCTGAACAATCAGCGGTAAATCCGTACAAGCCTTGAATCTTTCAAAGATTTCTCTGCCCTGAATCGGGTCAACCGTGCAATTAAAGCCTAACGCGTTCGCCGCGCACATATTCGCGCACGCCGCGAATTGCTCCACAGTCGCGCCCATATACGTAACTCCGTCCGGCTGGAACGTCATCGTTACGAACACAGGTTTGGTACAACACTCGTTCGCCGCGCGAAGCGCAATCTCAACCTCACGCAAGTCGGCGAAAGTTTCAAGCAGTATATAATCAACTACGGAACTGCCAAACGTAATCATCTTCGCAAACTCGTTGTAAACATCGTCGGCGGTAAAGTCGCCGTACGGCTCCAGCATTACCCCCAACGGTCCGACGTCAAGCGCGACGGGTTTTCCCGCGCTCATAGCGTTAAGCAGTGACTTACGAAGTATTTCGTCAAAATCGTACTCTCCGATTAACGCGCGGTGCGGACTAAGCATAAACGAATTTGATATGGTTATCTGCGTGCCTGCCTCGGCGTATGACAAGTGAACTTCCTTAACAGCTTTGGAATGGGTACTGTTCATCAGTTCCGGAAATTTTCCTAAATCTCCGACTTTGGATATAAGCTGTGTTCCCATCGCGCCGTCGAATAAAATAGCCATTTTCACTCCTAATAGTTACAAAAAAGGCGGGTTATACCCGCCTTTTCATAAGCGTTAATTATTCTTCCGCGTTATCATCGTTTTCAGCGGGTTCTTCGTCGTTCTCCGACGGTTCGTTCGCGGCGCGGATTGACAGCGAAATCTTTTGACGCTCGTAGTCAATCGCGGTAATTTTAACGGTAACAAGTTCGCCCTCGGAAAGCACGTCGGACGGTTTTTCAACGCGGTAAGGCGCGATTTGCGAAACGTGTATCAGACCGTCAACATTCGGAATAATCTGAGCGAACGCTCCAAACGATGTAAGGCTGATAATCTTTACATCAACAATATCACCCTCGCGGAACTTCTCCGTAAACTGAAGCCACGGATTCTCGTCCAATTTGCGGTAGCCAAGCGAAATCTTCTTTTTCTCGCGGTCAATACCCGTAACGTAGACTTCAACCTCGTCGCCGACGCTGAGAATACTGGACGGTTTTTTAACGCGACCCCAACTTAGGCTGGAAACGTGAGCCATTCCGTCAACGCCGCCAATATCAATGAACGCGCCAAAGTTGGTAAGCGTCTTTACAATGCCTGTGTAGACTTTGCCTTCTTCAATCTCGTCCCAAATTTTCTGAGCGTTCACGCGGCGCTGTTCACTCGCGACAACGCGGATAGAACCGACAATGCGCCGTTTAGCTTTAGTAGCTTCGGTAATGCGAAGGTTGACCTTTTGGTGAAGCAGGGAGGACATCGGGGCATCTTTAGGCAACCCGCTTTGTGACGCGGGAATAAAAATGCGGTAACCTTTGACCATCGCAACGACTCCGCCCTTGTTTTCCTCAATAACAGTACCCTCAAGGATTTCCTTGCTATCGACAGCGGCTTCAATTTCGTCCCAATTTTTAGTTAAGTCAAGACGGCGTTTAGATAACGTAATCATACCCTCAACGTCGTTGACGCGCATAACATAGGCTTCAACGCGGTCGCCGACGTGGATAAGGTCCTCAATAGTAACGCCCGGTTCGTCAGAAAGTTCGTCCGCAGGTATGTACCCTGATTGCTTTGCGCCGAGGTCTACAGTTACTTCAGTGGGGCTAATGGACATAACATAACCGCTTACCTTTTCGCCGGTGCGTAAGGTCTTAAAATTTTGGTTTAGGAGTTCATCGAAGTTCTCCTCAGCGCCGGTAGCGGCAGGCGCGTCAGTGCCAATAGCGGCAGGCGCGGAAACTTCAGTTTCTGGCTGGATTCCGCTCAGCGCGGTGTCTTTGTTTGCGTCAAGCATCTTGTTGTAAACCTCCTCGATTAGCCGATTCGGCGTTGAAGCTCCGGCGGTAATACCAACGGAAATCGCGGAACAAATCGCGGTGAAAAAATCCGGATTCAGTTCATTTGCGTTTTCAACGAATATAGTGTTCGGATTAAGCTCAGTACATAATTCCGCTAAGCGGTTAGCGTTAGAACTGGATTTATCACCGACGACGATGATAACTTCACAGCGTTCGGCTAAATTCTGAGCTTCCTCTTGCCGTTCGGACGTAGCGTTACATATTGTATCATAAAATATCGCGTTTGTACAGTCTTTTTTTAATTTTTTATAAATTTTTTTTGCACGTTCTATATTTAATGTAGTTTGACAGACTACAGATAGAGGTAAATTCTCCAAATCCTGAGTATTATCGGGCATTTCGGATTCCGCGAGCCACTTTCCCGCCCAACCGGTAACCGCTTGAACTTCGGGGTGGTTTGGGTCGCCGAGTATCAGCAAGGTTCTGCCGTCGGAGGCGGATTGTTCCGCGATTTGGTGGACTTTGGAAACATTGGGGCAGGTCGCGTCGATTATCTCACAGCCACGGTTACGCAAATCCTCAATGACGCGCCGAGCGGCTCCGTGAGAGCGAATTATAACTGCCGCGCCGTCCGGGATTTCCTCCGCGCTGTCGGCCACCTGAACGCCGGAGTTCGCAAGTTCGGCGACGACGGA
>JAISKY010000097.1 GCA_031260745.1 Oscillospiraceae bacterium | reverse complement strand
GTAATAATTAGGCGGGTAAGGCAAAATATCACTCAAATATACAAATAAGGAGAAACCATAATGATACCCACAATTGAGCAAGCGCGGCAAATCCTCGAAAAGTACAATAAGGAGCCGTTTCATCTGCGTCACGCCGGGGTTGTGTCGGGCGTACTGCGGTACTTCGCGGAGGAGTATGACCCCGGAAACGCCGACTATTGGGCGGTCGTAGGTCTTTTGCACGACATCGACTTTGAATTGTACCCCGAGGAGCATTGCGCTAAGGGCGAGGAACTGCTTCGCGAGGCGGGAATTGACGACGGCATAATCCGCGCGGCGATGAGCCACGGCTTCGGAATGTCGTCTACTACGTACGAGCCTACTCGCGTTATGGAAAAGATACTGTTCGCGGCTGACGAGCTTACGGGACTAATAGGCGCGGTCGCGGTTATGCGCCCGTCCAAGAGCGTCTCGGATTTGGAACTACCAAGCGTAAAGAAGAAATTCAAGGACAAGAAATTCGCCGCGGGTTGCTCCCGCGACGTGATAATTGACGGAGCGGAAAAATTGGGCTGGACGCTAGAAGAACTAATCGAGCGTACTATCCTGGCGATGCGAACCGTTCCGGGAGAATAATATACAGTGTACAGTTAACAGTGAACAATAACGTCAAGACGCGGAACCCAGTTCGTTAACCAAATTATTTAACATATTAAGGAGATACTCTGCAATGATTCACCAAATTGCGCCCAGCGTATTCAATAACCAGTACAAGCCGCGTACTCCGAAACCCAACGACTACATTTTCATCTACGGTCAAAACCAAGCGCTGTTAGACTGCGCAAACGAGAAAGAGCCGCGAGTTCCGACATACTCCGACTTCGCGGAGTATAATCCGACGCTGACGTATTTGTTCGAGATTGATGAAACAGCGTTCTATCTGCTTCCGATGGCGAAATGGCCGCTTAGCGGCTGTCCGGATACGGACAAGTATAAGCCTCAGCCAATATTCTCGTTCTATATGATTCAGCCGGGGTATATGGCGTTCGCGGGCTTAACGGCGGCTCATATCGCCGGGTGGTACGAGAAGCGTACAATCTGCGGACGCTGCGGCGCGAAACTCGTCCACAACGAAACGGAACGCAAAATGGACTGCCCGGAGTGCCATAACGAGGAATTTCCCCAGATTAACCCTGTCGTTATTGTCGGCGTGACAAACGGCGACAAGTTAATGCTTACGAAGTACGCTAATCGTCCGATTACGCATTTCGCGCTGATTGCGGGCTTTGCGGAAATCGGCGAGAGTTTTGAGGAATGTGTCGCTCGAGAGGTCTTTGAGGAAGTCGGGATTCGCGTCAAAAATATCCGGTTTTATAAGTCACAGCCGTGGGCGATGTCCGGAAGTTTACTTGCGGGATTTTACTGCGATTTGGACGGCGACGACAAGGTGATACTGCAAGAGGACGAACTATCCGAGGGCGTATGGGTTCCTCGCGGGGAGATTCCGGAGCAGGACACTAAAATCGCTTTGACCGCCGAAATGATTGAGCGTTTCCGTATCGGTAAAGAAAACGAGCCGCTTTAGCGAAAAAAACACAGACAGACGCGGAGCAACCATTACGGTTGCTCCGCGTTCATTACGGTTACGAGTGAAACGTCACGCTGCTGTCAATTTTCGCTTTCAGCGCGTCGGTAGTTTGACGCGGGTCTGTAAGTTTACCGCCGGAAACGACTTTGAGTTTAGGCTCCGCTTTTTTCGGAGCGGTATTTGGCATTTCGGCGGCGATGTCGGATACGTCCGTCCAGTTGGAGCCGTGTTCAAGCGCGTGAGCGAGCGCGTTGACGACTTTCCAGTTTGGCAAAACGCGTCCGCTGTCGGTTATCTTTCTGACCGTCTGAACGCGGTTCTCGGTATTAGTAAACGTACCGCTAGTCGCGGCGAAACCCGTACCCGGGATTACCACATTCGCGAGTTTCGCGGTTTTCGTAAGGTGAGTATCGCACACCGCGAGAAACTCCAGACTGTGCGGGAGTTTATCGGGGTCCTCTCCGAGTATCAGCAAAGCCTTGACCCCGTCAAGCGCGTCCGCGCTGTCTGTTATCCCGAGGTTAGCTAAGCCCTGACTGTTATTCTTCGGTTTCATTAGCAAAATACCGTCGCGGGGCGAGCCGATATGACCGCTTACCAGCGCGATGTCCGCAAGCAGTTCCGCGCATTCCGAGGTAACTACGCTTTGCTGGAACACAAGCATCGCTTTCTTAGCTTCGGAGTACATCTTAGCGAGACGACACGCGTCCTCGGACGGAGTTACGCCGCTCAAATCTGATTTTACGCCGTCAAAACCCGCGATACCGGAACTGTGTCCGAGATTAATAAGCTCCGCAAGAATCTCGCGCAGTAATTGAACGTCGTTTTCCGTACGGATTATCTCACTCGCGTAGGTTAAATCGCCGTAGCCCTCAAACGGATTGACGAGCACGGTTTTTACGCCGCTTTTAGCGGCTTGCCGCATTTTCAGCGCGGCGACCGGAGTTTCCGCTGCGTCGAATCCTACGGCGACGATTAATCCCGTAGCCGCAAGCTCGCCGATTGTATTCGGAGAGCAGTCGTAACCAAGTACGTCCTTAATTCCGCCGCTGGTATTCTCGAACGAGATGATTTTCGCGCCGATTGAATCCGCAAGTTTTTTCGCGGCGTACATTTCCTCGTTCGTAAGCCGTGAGGAAACCGCGATTGCCGCCGCTCCCAAACCGTAGACCGCTTGAGCTTTTTGCAAACTTTTAGCGATGAGTATTAACGCGTCGTAATACGCGCTTTTTTCCAAAACTCCGTTTTTGCGGATTTTCGGCGATGTTAATTCGCCGGTTTCCGCCAGTCCGAAGCCAAAGCGTCCGCGATGGCACAGTAACCCGCCGTTTACAGCTCCGTTTTGGTCGGGTAACGCTCTAATCAGAGTATTTCCGTTCGATTCCACGCAGATTGAACACCCCACGGAACAGAACGAACAGGTAGTGACGGTTTTGATAGTCTCAAGCGGTACGGATTTTCCGGTTAGGCAGCGTTCCAGTAACGCTCCGGTCGGGCATACGGAAACGCACATTCCGCACGATACGCATTCCGATTCATTCAGCGGACGCTCCAAAGTCGGCAAAGCCGCCGTGTCAAATCCGCGTCCTACCAGCCCTAACGCGCCTGCGCCTATTACCTCGTCGCAGACTCGGACGCACTGCCCGCAAAGTATGCACTTGTTCATATCGCGAACAATGAACGGATGGGAGGTTTCAGGTTCGGTTTCGGATTTCTCTCCGGCAAAGCGTTCGGGCTGAACATCGTACTCGCGGGAGTAGCGAAGTAGTTTACACTCAAAGTAATCGCCGCAGCCGCATTCCAGACATCTTGACGCTTCTGAGATAGCGTCCGCGACGGTGAAGCCGTTCGGAACAACTTCCAAAAAGTTATCGCGTCTGTAATCCGCAGGCAAGGTATCTAGTTTTTGGCGGCATATACGCTCGCGGTCCTCGAAAGTTTTTTCGGTTATGTCGCGGCGCTCGTGAATATACGGCTTTTGATAAGCGATACTCTCGCCGCGCAGATAAGCGTCAATGATTTGCGCTCCGCGTTCAGCGTCCGCGATGGCCTCAATAGCGATTGATATTTTATCGTTGCCGCAATCTCCGCCCGCGAACACTCCCGGAATTGAGGTCATATACGTTTCCTTATCATACGCGATTCCGTTTTTGCGGGTCAAATCCAAACCGTCGAATCCGGCGGGATTTACCGCCTGACCGATTGCGAGGATTAACGTGTCAATCTCAATTGTTTCCGTCTTGCCCTCAACGGGAATCGGAGCGCGTCTGCCTGACGCGTCGGGCGCGCCAAGTTCCATAATCTGCAATTTGACGCTTTTAACTCTGCCGGTTACTCCGGCTGTTATCTCAATCGGATTCGTAAGGTTTTTGAAAACAACGCCTTCTTGTTCGGCTTCCTCAATTTCAAGCGCGTCGGCGGGCATTTCGTCTTTAGTGCGGCGGTATATATTGTAAACAGTTTCCGCGCCGAGCCTTACGGCGGTTCTGCACGCGTCCATAGCTGTATTCCCGCCGCCGACAACCGCTACGCGCTTGCCCATAGTTATGGGCTTGCCGCGCTCCACCGAGTACAGGAAGTCAATGCCGCCGATTACTCCGGGCAAGTCCTCGCCTTTAGCTCCAGTTCCCGTCGATACCCAAGCTCCGATTCCGATACATACCGCGTCGTATTTTTCGTGAATTGACGAGAACGGAATATCTACTCCGACTTTAGTGTCGGTAACGAACGCGACGCCCATTTTGCCTATCAGCTCGATTTCTGCGTTAAGCAGAGCTTTAGGCAAACGGTACTCCGGGATTCCGTAGCGCAGCATACCGCCGAGCTTAGGCATAGCGTCGATTATCGTGACGGTGTGACCTTTACGCCGCAGATAATACGCCGCCGAAAGCCCGTACGGACCTCCGCCGATTATCGCGACGCTCTTTCCGGTTTCGGGAGCAATCTCCGGAATATAACCTCCGGTCGCCGCGATGTCCATATCAGCCGCGAATCGTTTCATTGCCGCGATGGCAATCGGTTCATCTACAAGTCCGCGTCTGCACGCGGTTTCGCACGGGTGAGGACACACGCGCCCAATCGCCGCAGGTAGCGGAATTTTCTCTCTTATCAGTTTCAGCGCCGAATCAAATTCGCCGTTCGCGATTAGCCCGACATAACCCTGGCAATCCGTATTTCCGGGACAGCCTAACTTGCACGGAGCGATACAATCTCCCGTGTGATTGCTAAGCAATAATTCAAGGTTAGTTCGGCGCAGCTCGCGAACTCTCGGAGTATCGGTACGGATATTCATTCCGTCTGAAATCTCTGTGGCGCAAGCTTTCGGAAGTTTCGGATTGCCCTCAACCTCAACGACGCAAATTCCGCAAGCGCCGTAAGTCTCGGTAAGGTCGTTGTGGCACAGCGTCGGGATTTCTATGTCGTTTTCGCGGCAAACCTCCAGGATAGTCTGCCCCGGCAGACCGGAAACTTCGCGGTCGTGTATATTAAGTTTGTAAGTTTTAATTTTTTTATAACCCGGTTATTTGTGGGTGATAAACTCCGGCTAATCGCGCAGGATCGCGCCCAAATTAAATACGGAC
>JAISKY010000096.1 GCA_031260745.1 Oscillospiraceae bacterium | reverse complement strand
GTATTACGGGATTTACCGATTAATTTGCCGTCCCCGCAAACGTCACTGCCGCAGCATCGGCTGATAGGCGAAGTCTACGGCGGCTATATCATCGTTGAGTGCGAATCCGAACTTATTTTCATCGACAAACACGCGGCTCACGAGCGCATTATATTCGACCGCCTGAAATCGCGCGGACACGATACAATGCCGCAATTGCTTATTTCACCGCTAATCCTCGAACCCGGCAAGGAGGATTCCGCGCTGATACTAGAAAACCTCGGAATTTTAGAGAATCTTGGTTTCTCCGTTGACGACTTCGGTAACGGAGCTTTAGCGGTCAGGCAAATTCCGTCCGAAATTGAGCTTGACAGCGTACCCTCGCTGATTGAGGAACTAGCGGACAATATCCGCTTTGGCAACCGCCCCGGCTCACTCGGACGCGACGACGAGATACTAAGTACAGTCGCGTGTAAAGCGGCGATAAAACTGGGCAAAGCCTCCGATGTTCGCGAGTTCGCTCCGCTAGTAGCTTCTGTACTGTCCGGCGAGATTACGCATTGCCCTCACGGCAGACCAATCACGTTCCGTCTGCCGAAAGAGCAAATCGAAAAAGCAATCAAGCGAAAGTAACTCGCGAAATATTGAAGCCGCGGTATGGATTTATGAAAATTGATTATTAAAAAAAATATCGGTAAAAAATAAAAAAAACACTTGACAAGCGCGTATAAGTGTGTTATTCTGTATCAAGTTAACGCTTTACTTCGCTAAAGCGATGAAGCGGACACACTTTTCTTATTTTGGAGGTCGGAGAAAATGGCTATTAAAATTATCCTGATGCTGGTATTTTTCGCGGTGACAATTTTCGTTGGAGTTTTCAGCCGCAAAAGAGCCGCAGACGTAAGCAATTTCGTACTCGGCGGGCGTAATGTCGGTATGTGGCTTACCGCGTTCGCGTTCGGAACAAGTTACTTCTCTGCGGTTATTTTCGTAGGTTACGCGGGTCAATTCGGCTGGAAGTACGGAACGAGCGCGACGTGGATTGGGTTAGGCAACGCGTTCATAGGTTCGATGTTCGCGTGGTTGGTACTTGGACGCAGAACAAGGGTTATGACTCAACACCTCGGAAGTTCCACGATGCCTGACTTCTTCGAGAAACGCTACGGAAGCAGTAAACTAAAAATCGCCGCAAGCGCGATTATCTTCATATTCCTGATTCCGTACACCGCTTCGCTGTACAACGGACTTTCGCGGATTTTCAGTATGGCATTCGGGATTGACTATATGTACTGCGTAATCGCGATGGCGGTAATAACCGGAATATATGTGGTAGTCGGCGGCTATATGGCTACGGCGATTAACGACTTTATTCAAGGAATAATAATGCTCGTAGGTATCGTAATAATAATTGTCGCGGTGGTTAACGGTCAGGGCGGATTCTCCGAAGCGATACGTAAACTCGGCGAGGTTGAAGCAACCGGAGTTCCAAAAGGCTCGCTAACGTCTTTGTTCGGACCTGACCCGCTGAACCTCATAGGAGTTGTGGTGCTGACCTCGCTTGGTACGTGGGGATTACCTCAAATGGTACATAAGTTTTACGCGATAAAAGACGAGAGAGCGGTAAAAAGCGGTACGGTTGTTTCTACGGTGTTCGCGGTAATTATAGCCGGAGGGTGTTACTTCCTGGGCGGATTCGGACGCTTGTTCGACAGTCCGGAGATTTACAATGCGAGCGGCGCGCCGATATTCGACGCTATTATTCCGCAGATGTTAAGCAGTTTGCCTGACGTGTTAATCGGTATCGTAATGATGTTAGTTTTCTCCGCGTCGATGAGTACGCTGTCCGCGCTCGTGCTGACTTCAAGTTCCACACTTACGCTTGACTTCATAAAAGGCGCGATTAAGCCTGATATGAGCGAGAAAAAGCAGCTTAGTACGATTCGGATTCTAATCGTGTTCTTTGTAATAATCTCGGCGGCGTTAGCGTTAGTGCAGTACAAGTCGGCGGTGACGTTTATCGCTCAACTGATGGGCATAAGCTGGGGCGCGCTCGCGGGAGCGTTTATCGCGCCGTTCCTGTACGGATTATACTGGAAACGCACGACGGTTCAATCGGTTTGGGCAAGCTTTATCTGCGGAGTCGGAATCACGGTCGCGAATATGTTCATTAAGTTCATAGCCTCGCCGATAAACGCAGGCGTAGTCGCTATGATTGCCGGACTAATCGTAGTACCGATTGTTTCGGCGATTACGGCAAAACCCGACCGCGCTAAAGTAGACGAGATTTTCTCCTGCTACAAGCCGAACGCTCCGGTTCGCTGACGCATACGATTAAAACCACTAATGAACGCGAATTGACACGAATAAATGCAAATTGATTGCGTATACGCAAGATATTCTCGATTTTCCTATAAAAGGTAAATCGAGAATATTACTTCTATATTCGTGTTTATTCGCGTTCATTAGCGGTTCGTAACCTATCAGTCCTTTACGTTTCGCCGTCGGTTTTGATTTTGCCGCCGCGTTTTTTTACGCACTCGGTCAGGAGGTACTCAATTTGAGCGTTAAGCGAACGGAAATCGTCCGCCGCCCACGCGTTGAGTTCCTCCCAAAGTTTTTCGCTGACGCGAAGCGGAATCTGCTTCTTGGAATCTTTCATATCGTAATCAATACAACGAACCGCTGTTGACAATCGGCTGAGCGTCTTTATTGCCACACAAAACCACAAGCAGATTGCTTACCATAGCGGCTTTGCGTTCCTCGTCGAGCTTAACTACGCCGTTTTTGTTTAATCTGTTCAGCGCCATCTCGACCATTCCGACCGCGCCCTCGACTATCATCTGCCGCGCGTCAATAACCGCCGACGCTTGCTGACGCTGGAGCATTGCCGCGGCAATCTCCGGAGCGTACGACAGGTGAGTTATACGAGCCTCCATAATTTCAAGCCCGGCGGCGCTTGTTTTCTCCTGAATTTCAGCGCGCAGATGTTCCGCGATTACTAGCGTTCCTCCGCGAAGCGTTTTTTCGTCGTCGCCGTCGTCCGCCCGGTCGTACGGGTACTCGCGGACTATGCTGCGCAACGCGCTGTCGCTCTGGATTGACAGAAACTCCTTGTAGTTCTCGACGTTGAACACCGCCATAGTCGGGTTAACTACGCGCCAAATTACGACGATTCCGATTTCGATAGGGTTGCCCAGTTTGTCGTTGATTTTCTGCTTGTTGTTATTAAGCGTCATTGATTTCAGCGAGATTTTTGATGAAAGCATCGCCGCCGCGTTGACCGCCTGATTAACTGCGTTGTCGCTGCCGACTACCGTTCCGGTTGACAGAGTGGAGGTCTTAGGTCTTGCCGCGCTCATAAACGGGTTGACCCAATAGTAGCCCGGGTCTTTGAGGATACCCTTGTACGTTCCGAACAGCGTAAGTACAATCGCTTCGTTCGGTCCGATGATTTTCAGACCGGCGAACAGGAAACAGCCGATAACAACGTACAGAGTTCCGACCGTAATCATCGGAGCCGCCAAAACATATCTCTCCTCCTCGGCGAATATGCCTCCGAATACTATCAGAGCAATCGCCGCCAGCGTCGCCAGTATGTTCAGCAGTAATGCCGCCATTCCGCTTCCGTGTTTTGCCGTCTTTTCCGCGTAGATAAGTTCTTTTGAGTTGTCCATTTTGTTCCCTCCGTTTGATTAATATAATAATGATATTAAAATGATATGTATATGATAACACAAATTCTTCGCGTTGTCAATAGGGAAATTAAAATTTTTTTCACTCATCGGGGTGGAGTAGTTGCCGCTGTGAAATCCTGACTCTGCGAACGCTATCGCTCTTATTTACGTATAATTAACAAAATATTCACACTATACGCAA
>JAISKY010000029.1 GCA_031260745.1 Oscillospiraceae bacterium | reverse complement strand
CGAATAGCTGATACTCCGGATATTGGAACACAAGACCGACCTGGCCGCGAACTTCCGGCGCGACTTTGCCCTTTTGCCATATATCCGCGCCGTTCAGCAGTACATTACCTGACGTAGGTTTTAGCAGTCCGTTCAAGTGCTGAATAAACGTGCTTTTGCCGGAACCCGTATGCCCGATAAGCCCCGCGAACACTCCGCGTTCCAATGTAAAGTCAACGCTCTTTAGCGCCTCGGCGGCGAACGGTGTGTCCGGCGAGTACAAATGCCGCAATTGTTGTGTTTCAAGTATATAGCTCAATTCCGAACCGCTCCGATAATCTCTGATATTGTTTCCGCTAATATTGCGGGCAGCTCACGCAGACAATACGCGGGCAAAAGGTAAAGTTCCGTGTACGCGCCGAGGTGTTCGACAGTTTCAAAGCCGCAGTAACGCGCAATCATTTCCGCGCGGAACACGTGGAAGTTGTTTGTAACCACCGCTATCTCGTAAGGCTCGTTAAAGAGTTCGTCAAGCAACGCCTTGGAGAATTTGAGATTCTCGTATGTCGAGGTTGAATCCGGTTCACGGTAAATTTTAAGCGGATGCACGCCGTTGTAAATCAGGTAACGACCCATCGCTTCGGCTTCGGAGATTGATTCGCCCTGACCCTGACCGCCGGATACGACAATTACAAACTCGGATTTGCCGCGTTCGTTGTAGAACTCCAACGCTTTGTCGAGCCTTGCGGCGAGGACGGTCGTAACCGTTTCGCCGCGAATACCCGCGCCAAGTACGATTATCGCTTTTTCGTTATGCTCCGCCGTATCTATGCTACCGTATACAGCTACGAACATCGCTCCCAGGATAATCAGAACCAAGATTATCGCGACAATGACGTTTATCGCTTTTATTCTCGTCAGACGATTCCACAATATTGCGTACAGCAGGAAAACTGTTCCTATTACGCCCTCGATAACCCAACCGGCGTTGAAACTTGTCATAACCGCTACAAGCACCGCGTTTACGAGCAGTAACACCCCGATTATCAACAGGAATATTCGTTTAAGCATAGGTAGTTCCGTTCCAAATCAGGTATCCGTCAACGTGACTGCCGTCGTCGTCGCGGTGCGTCCAGTGTATCGTACCGCCTTGTTCGCTGTATACGTACTCACCGTAAAACTCCACGTTGTCGCCGACGTCTATTCCCTCAAGGCGCGGAGCGATGTCGATATTATGCGCGACCAATAAAGTCTGTCCGTTATCCATTTCAAGGATAAATCTTTGGTGACGGTCGCCGTCGTTATCGTCGGAGAGAGTTCTGATAACAATGCCGTAACCGCGAACCTGAACGTCGCTTTGTTTATTGTTGAACAAATCCTCGATAATCCGCGCCGAATCGCTGATTTGTACCGGCGTCGGAACAACCGTAGGTTCCGGTGTTGGCTCCGGAGTTGGTACAATCGTCGGTTCCGACGTAGATTCCGGAGTTGGCTCAAGCGTCGGCGCAACCGTAGGTTTCGGTGAAGATTCGGGCGCGGTAGTCGCTGCTACCGTTGCAGGTTCAGCGGAGGATTCCGTTTCCGTCGGCGCAACAGTAGATTCCGGAGTGACTGTCGGCTCGGAAGTTTCGACAAGCGCGGCGGACGGTGAGGTAGTCATAAATGACGGCTCCGTATCTTCCGGCACAATCGCCGGAGCGTCAGAACAAGAGGACAAAAACAGCGCAATCAGAATAATCGCAATCAGATATTTCATATAGCTCCCTTTAGTTTTTATTCTTAACCACAGAATTATATATCGCGTCGGCGCATTCGTTGACGGTCAGCGCGTTTAGCGGGAGATTAAGGCTCTCGTTAAGTTTTACGGTGTCCGGTACGGACAGCCCCGCGGCGTCAAGTATTTCGGAGTTGGAGAAAACCTCCGTCGGCGCTCCGTCGGCAAGTACGAATCCGTCGGATAAAACGACAACTCTGTCCGCTCCGATTGCCTCACGCATATGATGTGTAATTAATATAACCGTTATCCCTATATCGCGGTTAAGCGTATGAACCGCGTCTAAAACCTCGGCGCGGCCTCTGGGGTCAAGCATTGCGGTAGATTCGTCAAGCACGATACATTTAGGACGCATTGCCAGCACACCTGCGATTGCGACGCGTTGCTTCTGACCGCCGCTAAGCTGATGTGTGGCGTGTTCGCGATACTCGCTCATATCGACGGCGGCAAGAGCTTCGTCAACGCGCCGGTTAATTTCGGAGGACTCCACACCAAGATTTTCGCACCCGAACGCTACGTCGTCCTCAACGATACTCGCGACAAGCTGATTGTCGGGATTCTGGAACACCATTCCAACCTGCGCTCTAATCGCTATCGTGTTGCTTAAATCCGAGGTATCAAGCTCGCCGACATAAACCTTGCCGCTGCCCGGCAACAGCAGAGCGTTTAGCAGTTTGGCAAGCGTGGACTTGCCGGAGCCGTTATGTCCAAGTATCACGACAAACTCGCCGGAACTAACGTCAAGCGACACTCCGCGTAAAGCGGGTTCGCCCTCGTAGGTATATGTTACGTTTTCGACGCGGATTATCGACATACTTTTTTCCTTTATGATTCGTTAGGCGCGTCAATGCGCCTGTCGCGTACCGACCCATCTGCAAGCGGCTCCGGCGGGCAGATACAGTCCGGTACTTTCGGCTTTCAGCCCGAGTTCGCGGCTTTCGGCTTTACCTCCGAATCGCGATGAAAAGACGGTTTCCGCGATATACGTTAAAGCTCCGGGCGTCAGCCCGGTCGTGTAGGAATTAATCAAAACAAAGCGCGGATTATCGCTGAGGACTTCGGCGCACAGTCCGCAAAACTCAAATAAATCGTCCTCAAGTTTCCAAACTTCGCCTTTAGCTCCGCGTCCGTATGAAGGAGGGTCCATTATCAGAGCGTTATAGCGGCGGCCTCTGCGAATCTCACGCGATACGAACTCGCGGCAATCGTCCACTATCCACCGTACGGGCTTTTTATCCAGACCGCATAATAAGGCGTTAGTTTTCGCCCAGTCCACCATACCCTTTGCCGCGTCTACGTGGCAAACCGAAGCTCCGGCGTAAGCGCACGCGAGGGTAGCCGCTCCGGTGTACGCGAATAAGTTCAAAACGGACGA
>JAISKY010000308.1 GCA_031260745.1 Oscillospiraceae bacterium | reverse complement strand
CGTAGCTCCACGCTCAACCTCGTACGGCCGGCACTGATTCGACAGCAACAGCAATATGTCGCCGTAGATAATCGCGTAAATCAATTGAGTAATCAGCCCAAGTGTCAGCTTGAAGCCGGGGTTATTCTCCAGTCCCGACAGGTTCAGCGAAACTACCGGAACGTCGGAGTAACCCGCTTTTTTCAGCGCGTTCCTAAGCAGATGAATGTAGTTGCTGGCGCGGCAGCCGCCTCCGGTTTGAGTAATCAGCAACCCGGTTTTGTTACGGTCGTATTTACCGCTGTTCAGCGCGTCGATAAACTGTCCGATTACCAATAGCGCGGGATAACAAGCGTCGTTATGCACATACCGTAGTCCCGCGTCCTGAATGCCGCGGTGATTGGTCGTAAGTACCTCGCAAGTATAGCCGTGCAGTCTGAAACAATTCGCAATTATCTCGCCGTGAAGCGGTAGCATATTTGGAATCAGCAGAGTATACTCACGCTTCATCTCCTTAGTAAAAAGCAACCGCCCCGTTTTGTCATATATTAATTTTGCCAATTAAAATCCCCCCAGTTAGAGCAGAGATAACCTAATTTGTAAACCTAACTTATTAACGTGTAATTTCCGATTAGGTATCTCTGCTTTCTGCTTTCTTATTTCTGCTTTATCTCTACTCTCTGCTTTATATTTTCATCGCCGCCATAAGTGACCTCAGACGAATCTTAACCGCGCCGAGGTTCGTTATCTCGTCTATTTTTACGCTTGTGAACAATTTTCCGTTAGCCTCGCAAATCGAGCGAAGCTCGTCGGTGGTAATCGCGTCGGTACCGCACCCGAAACTGACAAGCTGTACAAGCTCCATATCCGGTTGAGTACACACGTATCTAGCCGCGTCGTACATTCTGGCCTGGAACGTCCACTGGTTAAGCACTCCGCGCTTCTGCTTGCCGTCGGCGAGCGAGGCGATACTATCCTCCGTTATCAGCGCGAAGCCCAGCGAGGTTATTAGCTGGTCGATGCCGTGGTTGATTTCCGCGTCTACGTGGTACGGACGCCCCGCGAGTACCAGTATCGGAATACCCGCATTTCGAGCGAACTCGACGGCAATCCGCCCTTGCTCGATAATATCCAGGCGGTATTGCTCGTAAGCCTGATACGCGGAGGTCAGCGCGAGCTTAGTTTCGCGTTCGGGTACGCCGAACTCGTCAAGCATAAACTTAGACATACGTTTCGCAAGCCCTTTGGGTCGGTGAATCCCGACATACGGCGATAAGAACCGTACGTTAGCCAAAACCGGCATATTAGCGTTCAGCAACTCCGGGTAGTATGCAACGACGGGGCAGTTATAGTGGTTATCGCCGCGCTTCTCATCGAAGTTATAGGGCATACACGGATAGAAAATAGTTTCCGAGCCGCCCTTTACCAACGCTTCGATATGCCCGTGAAGTAGCTTCGCGGGATAACATACCGTGTCGCTCGGAATTGTTTTCTGACCCGTACGGTAAAGCTCGCGCCCGGAAACAGGCGACAACGTAATCTCAAAATTCAGCGAGGTAAAAAACTCAAACCAAAACGGCAGATTTTCAAGCATATTCAGCCCGAACGGAATCCCTATCGCTCCGCGCGAACCGTCGCCCTTACCCTTGCCGTAACATTCGCGCAGACGCTTCAGTTTCCACGCGTAGACGTTTGGCAAGTCGGATTTTTCGCCGCCCAGCGGCTTACTGCACCGATTACCGGAAATAAACCTGCGTCCGTCGCCGAAAGTGTTAATTGTCAGCGAACACTTATTAGTACAACCATTGCATACAGACGGTTTAGCCGTATGCGTAAAACTCGCGAGTTCCTCCGGAGTAATCAGCGTACTCTCCGTTCTCCGTTCTTCGTTCTCTACTCTCGTCTCTCTGCTCTCTGCTCTCTGCTCTCTACTTTCTGCTCTCCGTTCTCCGTTTTCGTCTTTCTGCTCTCTGCTTTCTAATCTCTGCACTGCGTAATTGGCAACGTAGAGCGCCGCGCCGTAGGCGCCCATAAGCCCGGCGATTACGGGGCGAATTACGTCGCGCCCGATTTCAAGCTCAAACCCGCGCAGTACCGCGTCATTAAGGAACGTCCCGCCCTGAACGACGATGTGTTTTCCCAAATCATCGGCGGACGCGGCTCTAAGCACTTTGTAAATTGCGTTTTTCACAATTGAGTACGACAGCCCCGCGGAGATTGCCTCTACGCTCGCGCCGTCTTTTTGAGCTTGCTTTACGGAGCTGTTCATAAACACCGTACAGCGCGAACCCAAATTCACCGGAGCCGGGTCAAACAAACCGATTTTGGAAAATTCGGCAATTTCGTAGCCTAACGCTTTCGCAAACGACTCGATGAAACTTCCGCATCCGCTGGAGCAAGCCTCGTTCAGCAAAATGCTGTCAACCGCTCCGTTTCGGATTTTGAAGCACTTCATATCCTGACCGCCGATGTCAATAAGGAAATCGACTTCAGGCTCAAACTTTCTCGCGGCGGTCAAATGCGCCGTAGTTTCTACAAGTCCTATATCCAGCTTGAACGCGTGTTTAATCAATTCCTCGCCGTAGCCTGTAACCGCGCTTCCGAGTATCTTTACGCGGTCGCCGCAAAGCGGATAAAGCTCCGTCAGGATTTGCTCCACGATAGTTACCGGAGTACCCATATTCGGCGAATAAAAACTCCACAACAGTTCGCCGTTCGGGGTAATCAGCGCGGCTTTAGTGGTCGTACTTCCCGCGTCGATTCCAAGGTACGCGCCGCCGGAATACTCCGCAATCGGAATAGAAACCGTCGTAGCTTTAGCGTGACGCGCGCAAAATTCGTCATAGTCCGCTTGATTTGTAAACAGCGGCGGCATAGTGTCTGTTACCGTTTCGAGATTTTTCGGATTGTTCAGTTTACGGCAAATTTCCTCGTAGGTGGTTTCCGTTTTTTCCATTCCGGATTCCGAGGTCGTAATCGCGGCGCCGATAGCGGCAAACACGTCCGCGTTATCCGGAAATACCGCGCTGTCGCCGTCAAGCTCAAGTGTTTCGGTGAATCGCAGACGCAAACCTTTTAGGAACGTAAGCGGCCCGCCTAAAAATACGATTTTTCCGGTTAGTTCCCTGCCTTGAGCCAAACCGCCGACGGTTTGGTCAACTACGGCTTGGTAAATTGACGCCGCGACGTCCTCTTTACGGCCGCCCTGGTTCAGAATCGGCTGAATGTCGCTTTTAGCGAACACGCCGCACCTTGACGCAATCGGATAGATTTTCTCGTGAGCCAAACTAAGTTCGTCAAGCTCCGGTACCGTAACGTCAAGCAAAGTCGCCATCTGGTCAATAAACGCGCCCGTTCCTCCGGCGCAGGAACCGTTCATACGTTCCTCAATCGCGCCGCCGAAGAATATGATTTTCGCGTCCTCGCCGCCGAGTTCGATTACTGCGTCCGCGTCGGTAATGAAGCGAGTAACCGCCGCCGCAGTAGCGTAGACCTCCTGAGTAAACGGAAGTTCCGACGCTTTCGCCACGCCTAATCCGGCGGAACCGGTAAGCGCGACTTTTACGCGTTGACCTTTAAGCAACGATTCAGCGGCGTTTAGCTGTTCAAGTGTTTTCTCGCGGGTTTTTGAGTAATGACGCTCGTACGAACGATACAGCAACTCGCCGCCCTCATTCAGGACGGCGACTTTAACGGTAGTCGAGCCTATATCAATGCCAATATGATACATATTATTTCCTTTTAGATAACGCAGAGGTTATATTTGTCTGCCGGACACCGGATTGCACCTCGCTGGTCTTAGCCGACACAGCTATATAATATGCTGTTTTAATATTCTCTGTTCTATTTTCTGCCTTTCGGAGGCGGACCGAATCTTGAAGTGTTGTCGCCCAACTCGGTCTTTTTCTTTTTACTCGGCTGTGTGTACGAATAATATTTGCCGAATCGGTATACTATCGGGAAAAACGAAGTCCAGCTTGGTTTTCTCGTCTCCGAATAATAGTACGGACTTATCAGATAATTGTTACGCCGCTTTACCGAAACCAATATCAAAAGTAAAATCACCGCCGCTAAAAGCAGACCCAGCTTATATACTAAATCAATTTCCTCAAATTTTTGAGCTAAATTGAGATTACTCTTTTTCGCGGTAATCGGTGGAGGACTAAGCCAATCGAAAGTTTTAACCAGTTCGCTTGATAATCGCTGAATCGCGTAATCGTAATCTTTGTTGCGGTAATATTCAAGAAAGTTTACCTCAAGGTATGATTCCGGATTCGGCACGACTCCGCTTTCGCTGATAAGATAAACCTGCGACGTATCGACCGCGACATACAGGAAAGCATCCGTTTTCACCCCGGAAATCCCGCCGCGAAGCTCTTTGTATACGCGATTCGCGTAATCCTCCGGAAGCTCGTCGCCGCCGGGGTATTCCGCGTCTGTTACAACAAATATTGCTCCGCCAAACGTACCGAACAGCAGTTCGTTGCATTGCTCCACATAATCCTCGCTGTCGTCGGAGAAAATTCCGGCGTTGTCAATCATCGGTTTATAGTCAAGCCCAAGCGCACCCGTTAAAGGTGCGCTTGCCGCGACGGCTAATATTATTACGACAATCAGCGTTATTCGCTTAATATTCATATTTCCCGCCGGATGAGGAATCATCTGCGTCCCCCTCCGCCGCCGGAACTGCGACCGCCACCGCCCGAGCTTCTGCCTCCGCCGCCTCCGGAACTGCGGCCTCCGCCGCCGAATCCTGACGAGCGACCGCCACCGCCGCCTGAGCTTCTACCGCCGCCGCCGCTGCTCCAAAAACTTGAAGAACTGCCGCCGGAGCGTCCCCCGCTGCCGCCGCTCCAAAACGAATTACCGCCGGACGGACGATTGTTCGGACGCGCGGGTCCTCCGTAACCGCCGTTGCGAGGACGCGGCGGCGGTCTATGACTGTAATAGTCGCGGCGACTGTGGTAGTAGCGGCTTCTGCCATAGTATCCGGGCATAAAATGCCACCAACGCGGTCTTGGGTCGGTACGGATATAATAGGTACTGCCCATATAGGTTCTGCGTCTGCCGGACGCTACGCACAGGAATATTATTACCAGTATTATAACTACCCAAAGTACGAACGTAAATATTCCACTCACAAACGACCATATTACATCAAAAAATCCGACATTGGAATTACTATTATTCGCGGGAGCGGGTGGATTGACCGGTTGGCTGTTGCCGCCGTTGTTATTGTTGTTACCGCTCACGAGCGTCTTGCCGTAAGTCTTAACCAACTGCGGCATAATTGACATTACCGCCTGACTGTAGTTTCCGCGGTCAAACTCGGCATAGAAATACTTTTCAAGTAACGCGTCCGCGTCAAAGCCGGTCATTCCCGCGCCTTGAACAAGCCAAACTTTACCGTCGTCAACCGTGAAATATAACAACAGTCCGTTATTTTTGCTCGCGTCGCCTATACCGATTTCGTTGAACGCCCAATTTGCGTACTCGTCGGCGTACTCGTAACCGCTTGGCAATCTGTTGTGCGTCAAAACGAAGATTTGCCCTCCGGTAGACGGATTAACCGAGTCGTTCGCGTCATATATCATATTAATCGCGTCGCTGTTAAGCGCTCCGGCATTGTCCTCAACCGGAGTATAGCTAATCGCCGACGCGGCAGTTGAAACCAATACGAAAATTAAAATCGCAAGTATAAATTTTTTCATCAATGCACCCCCTTTTTTATTTAATAATCCAGTTTTTACTCTATATGATTATCTTTACCAAAACATTTTCCACAAACGGAGTTATTTTTTGCGAACCTTCGCGATAGTCACTGCGGTCAGTTTCGATACCTTCCTTATCCTTTGTGGTCAGCCGCTCGGAGGAAAGCGCGACATAAGTGTCGATAAACTGCCCGTCCATAGCCGCTATCGTTTTGCGATAGTCCGATATGGTGGAGTTGCCGTCAATTAAAAGCAGAAGCGCGCGGCGGGACGTTCTAAGCGAGGACGCGTCCACATTGCTGTAATGGTCCGCGATGCTAAGCAGATTATTTGCGGCGTTACATTTAGTTTGAGCGACTTCCTTGTACAGCTCGGAAACGGAACGCTTAGCGCCGACGCTAAAGCCGATTAAGGCGATAACCAAGCAGATAATCGCCGCTCCGGTACGCGACTTCAAAAACTTTCCCATTTTCTCCACCCCCTATTATAGAAATTATAAATGCTAAATTATAAATTATTAATTATTACAAAATTTGTATGCTGACCATTCCAACGCTCCAGTAAAGCGTTACGGACAATTTATAATTTATAATTTTGAATTGCCCTATCTCCAGTCAAGCAATTTTTGCTTTAGTTCGCTTTCGATACGGGTAAGCTCGGTTTCGGCGGTGCGGCGTTTCTCGCGGCCCTCCTGCTGAATCTGACGAACCTCGTCAAGCGTGGAAATTAATTGCTCGTTGGTATGTTTCAGCGTTTCGATGTCAACTATGCCGCGTTCGCTTTCGCGAGCGATACCCACAGTCGCGGTTTTAAGCATATCGGCGTTTTTGCGTAACAAATCGTTAGTGAAGTCCGTTACTCCGCGTTGAGCCGACAACGCCTGCTGAGCGTTCGCCAATCCAAGCGTTAGCACCATCTGACTTTTCCACAACGGTATTGTATGCACAATTGACGATTGTATTTTCTCAATTAACGCCGTATCGTTATTTTGAATCATACGAATCTGCGGAGCCATCTGCATCGAAATCGTGCGGGTTAAATCCAAATCGTACAGCTTCTTATCAAAACGGTCAAGCTGATTCGCGAAATCGCTAACCGCCT
>JAISKY010000206.1 GCA_031260745.1 Oscillospiraceae bacterium | reverse complement strand
GATAGGTTCCGTTTCGCCTTTGCCCCAGTATTGCGCTCCGATTACGACGACTCCGGCTCCTACTCCGGAAACTACCTGCGACAGCATAAAATGCAGTTGATTGACAAGCGCCGCGCCCGCCAGCGCGGTTTCGCTGTACATTCCAAGCATAAGGTTGTCCGCGAGATTAACCGCAAGCGAAATCATCTGTTGTGTCGTAATAACAAGCAGCAGCGGAAAAAACGTACTGTAAAACGATTTGTCGCGAGTAAAAAATTTCAAAATATCCGCTCCGATAAAATTAATGACATTTTTGAACTCCCGGCAAGTAGAAAATAGCCGTTCCGTCCACTTTCAGGAATTATAACACCGTTCGACAGTAATGTCAACTTTTTTCGATGGCGCAAACCCTCGAAGCTAATAAAAAAACGCGTAAAACTCAAGAGCCGTAAGGCGCTTGAGTTTTCAGACTATCCAAAAATTCTAAATGTGTATATTACTAACCATCGCGCCGTTGTAACGCGTTACAGCACCCAAAAGAAGAACTTCAGCGCGTCCATATAGTCGTCCGCGCTGTATTTAACTGTTTTTTCGTCCGTTTGAGTTACTCCGGGGTAAAAGCCGCCGTTTCTCGCGAACTGGTGGTTCTTGAAATTTATCTCAATGTCGAAGTGTTTCGGGAGCGGGAACATCATTTTATCTTTTGGCTGTTTCAAAGCGGTCTCGACGCCCGACTTAATAAGCTCGCGTGAAAGTTCCGGGTGAATCGCGAGTACCGCGTCGCCGATACCCTCAAAGGTTTCGACGGTTTCAATGTTCGGGTTGACGCTGTTAATCCAGCGGCACAAGCCCGCGTCGCCCGCGACGAAATAGACGGGAACTCCGAAATACGACGCGGTAAGACAGTTCATCATCAACTCCGAGCAACGCTCCCCGTTGATTAGCACGTAGTTATTCCGAGTATTCATAGTGTGCGACAACGGGTTAGTGTCCGAACCGGCAGGAGAATGATACCCCGTGAACATCACGCCGTCAAACGTCTTGTCAAGCCCTCCCATCATACTCAAAGGGTCGCGGGTCCAGCCTCGCAAGAGTTTAACCGACTTAGGCAGAGCCAAAATGTCGATGTTTCTGGCGTAGTCGTGAGCGTCCTTAACGATAATCTCGGAAGCTCCGGCGGCAATCGCGCCGTTACACGCGGCGACGACCTCACCGGTCATAAGCTGCGTGAAATAGGGGTACTCGCGTTTACCCGGCTCGGTTTCGTCCCAGTGCGCAATCCCCGCGGTACCCTCCATATCGGAGGAAATGTAAATTTTCATTTCTTAAAATTCTCCTTGTTTAATGTAAAGTTCTTATATTGTTCACCGTTCACTGTTCATTGGGAAAGTGGCAGGCGCACAGGTGATTGGGCGCGACCTCGCGGAGTTCGGGACGCTCGCCGGCGCAAACGTCCGCGGCTTTCGGACAACGGGAGCGAAACACACAGCCCGGCGGAGTATTTATCGGCGTAGGCACGTCGCCCTGTAGGATTATGCGATTCGTCTTAGCCGCTAAATCCGGGTCGGGAATCGCCGCCGAGGAAAATAACGCTTTCGTGTACGGGTGATAAGTCTGGCGGTAGAGGTCGTCAACCTCCGCTTCCTCCATCATTCGGCCAAGGTACATTACGCCGACGTGGTGAGAGATATGCCTCACCATCGACAAATCGTGCGAGATAAACAGATACGTCAGCCCGAACTGCTTCTGCAAATCCTCAAGCATATTGATAACCTGAGCCTGAATAGACACGTCAAGCGCGGAAATAGGCTCGTCGCACACGATGAATTTTGGCGATACCGCTAACGCTCTCGCGATTCCGATACGCTGACGCTGACCTCCGCTGAACTCGTGAGGATAGCGTCCGATGTGGTCGGATTTCAGCCCTACGAGCGATAAAAGCTCCTCCACGCGTTCGCGGCGTTTTACTCTGTCTACGCCCGCGTAGTTGAGCGACTCGGCAACTATCTCGCCTACTGTCATTCGCGGGTCAAGCGACGAATACGGGTCCTGAAAAACCATCTGAGGTTTACCCTTGAAGCTCTCGCTGAACGTAACTTTACCCTCGGTAGGTTTGTACAGTCCCGAAAGGATTCTGCCTAAAGTAGATTTGCCGCAGCCGCTTTCGCCTACTAAGCCGTAGGTTTCGCCCTCGTTGATTCGTATGTTTACGCCGTCAACGGCTTTCAACGTACCGCTGCCAACCGAAAAGTGCATTTTCAGGTTTTCTCCGCTTACTAATATTCCCATTACGCCACCTCCGCGGGTTTATTTAGTAACCAGCAGGACGAAAAATGAGTGTCGCTGATTTGCGTAGGTTCCGGAGCGTACATACGGCAGATTTTCATTGTATTCTCACACCTCGGCGCGAACGGACAGCCGGGCGGAGGTTTTAGCATATCGGGCGGCGAGCCGGGAATCGGTTCCAGTCTTGACTTGACAATCGGGTCGGTATCGGGAATTGAGCGCAGCAATCCGTTGGTATATGGGTGCTTCGTGCCGTAGAAAATCTCGCGTACCGTACCGCATTCGCAAATCATTCCGCCGTACATCACGATAACGCGGGAGCATAGTCCGGCAATTACTCCCATATCGTGGGTTATCAGCACTATACCCATTCCGAGTTTCTCTTTAAGTTCCGCGAGAATATCCAGAATCTGAGCCTGAATCGTCACGTCAAGCGCGGTAGTAGGCTCGTCCGCAATCAGAAGTTTCGGGTTGCACGCGATTGCCATCGCAATCATCACGCGCTGACGCAATCCTCCGGATAGCTGGTGAGGATATTGTTTTAGTCTGCTTTCCGGAGCCGGAATTTCAACAAGCCGCATAAGCTCAATAGCCCGCTCCCGCGCCGCTTTGCGGCCCAGTTTCAAGTGAATCCGCAACGGCTCGGTAAGTTGCTGACCTACGGTAGACAACGGGTTAAGGCTCGTCATAGGGTCTTGGAAAATCATACCGATTTCACCGCCGCGAATGTGTCTAAGCTCTCGCTTTGATAACCCCGCTATCCGCTTTCCGTTGAAAGTAAGCTCGTCCGCGGTTACTTTCGCGTTTGACGGCAATAACCCCATAACCGACAGCATAGACACGCTTTTGCCGGAGCCGCTTTCGCCGACTATGCCTACGCTTTCGCCGGGTTCGATATGAAAACTTACGCCGCTAAGCGCTTTTACGCTCCCGGCGTCGGTCTTAAACTGCACTTTTAAGTTTGATACGTCAAGTAACGCCATTTTACTATTTACTCTTTCCTTTTGCGATTTGGACGGACACGCGGGATAAAAAATCCATTACTTCCGCAAATGCGGGTCTAACGCGTCGCGCATTCCGTCGCCGATAAAATTAAGCGCGAACATCGTCAGGCTTATCGCGATAACCGGAAACACAATCTGATACGGATATTCGCGCATCATTGGTATAGCTTCGTTCGCGAGCGTTCCCCAACTCGCCATCGGAACCGCGATACCGATACCGAGGAAACTCAAAAACGCTTCGCTGAATATCGCGGACGGAACAATAAACGCCGTAGAAACGATAGTCGGACCGATTGCGTTCGGAATAAGATGCCGTAAAAGTATCTGACGTCCGTTCGCTCCGCACAATTTTGCCGCGAGTACGTACTCGCGGTCTTTAAGCGACAGAACCTGGGAGCGCACTACTCTTGCCGTACCAATCCACGCGGTAAAGCATACCGCAATCAGTATGCTTTGCATTGTCGGACCAAGGAACATCATAATCAATATGGTATACAACAGCGACGGCAAACTAAGCAATATATCAACGATACGCATCATAATCATATCGGTCTTACCGCCGACTGAACCGGCGATTCCGCCGTAGAGTATTCCTATTATCGTGCTTATCAGCGCGGCGACAATTCCTATGGAGAGCGAAATCCGCGCTCCGTATAGGATTCGGGTAAATATATCGCGTCCGAACTTGTCCGTACCGCATATATGAGTCATTGACGGCAATAAATTCCCCTGCGTCCAATCCTGTTGCGAATACGTATACGGAGAAAGCATAGGTCCGAAAATCGCCGCGAGCGCGATTACGCAAAGCACAATCGCGCCGCCGAACGCTAAACGGTCGCGCCGGAATCTTCTCCACGCTTGTTGTCCGTAGGACATACTGGGACGCGCGATTGCCTCCGCGTCAAGCTCCGACGCGGGAACGGGCTCAAACAAATCGGGTGTAAGCTCAATATCTTTCATAAAATAACTCCATTTGTCTTTGTACGAATA
>JAISKY010000305.1 GCA_031260745.1 Oscillospiraceae bacterium | reverse complement strand
TTAGCAAAAAAGTAGTCGTGAATCCTGAATTTGTACTTGTCATACTTTTTATCCGCGATGCCGTAACCTCCAAATGGCACATTTCCGATTGCCATATCGAAAAAGCTGTCCGGCAGACTGGTTTTCTCATAGCCCTGAATGGTAACGCGGTTCTTTTGGTATAGCTGTTGGGCAATTCTGCCCGTCAGCGAATCAATCTCAATACCGAAAATCTGACTGCCGTTCATACTGTCAGGTAAAAGACCCTGAAAGTTACCTATACCACAACCGGGGTCGAGAATATTTCCGCTTTTGAAACCCATATTTTCAATCGCTTTGTAAATCGCCTTTATAACAACCGGACTGGTATAGTGGGCGTTAAGCGTAGTTGTTCGCGCCGATTCAAATTCCTCCGGTGATAATAAGTCTTGTAGCTCGTCAAATTTGTCAGACCACGAATTGTTATTCGGCTCAAAAGCGGCGGATAACGCGCCCCAGCCGACATATTTTGACAGAGTGTCCTGTTCCTCCGAGTTCGCAAGCCTGTTGTTAAGCTCCAACTCTTTCAACAGCCGGATTGCCGCGACATTACGCCGGAATTTCTCTTTCGCAACGCCGACGCCGAGATTATCGTCTGTAATCCTGAAGTTATTGCGCTCCGACATCGGAACGCCCGGAAACGCGTCGTAGGTCCGCGTCCGGGGCTGCCGCTTGGTCTGCTCCCACGCCGGAGCGTCGCTGATGACTACAAAATCCAGTTGCTCCCGCCAGTCGCCGTCCGAAAACCACTCCACCGCTTGCGCGTCAGTCATAGCTGCAAGCTGTTCACGGAGTACGTCAGCAGAAACTCCGTCGAAGTTGGAAATATCACGCCAACTTGTCAGATATGCTACGGACTCCCGGATTTTATCGTAATCCGTGCTGTTTCGCATTAAATCCACTTTCCGGTTAAGCTCGGCAATGACTGTACTGCGTACATCGTCCGGGTTCGGCAGATACGCTGAAATATCGTCTGACGGAACGCCGGGAGTTTCAGGCGCGTTGTCGGCGGTCGCGGGTTCGCTCCATTCCTCGTAGCCGGGTTGAGGTTCGTCGGATAGGTACTCGTTTTCGATATTGTCCGAAATATCCTGATAATCGCCGTATGGAGAATACTCGTTAATCCCGGAGATAATAAGCTCGTCGGAAACTGCGAAGCCGCGCTCCGACATTTCTTCTCTGATTCGCTCTACTAGTTCGTAGTCTATTTCCGGCGCGATGGTTTTTTTGATTAGCGTGTCGTTACGCGGATTTTCTCTTAGCTTTCGGTCAAACTCGGAGCGGTTCATATCGCGAATGAACAGCGGAGCGTCCGCGTCCGTCAGCGTGACAATACTATCGTCAACAGCGTAAATCTCGAATTTCTCCGCGCCGATATACACCGTAGCGCCGAGTTGCAGCTCGTACTCGGCAGTTTCGTTAACAACGACAGGAGCCACAATTGTCGGCGCAACTATTTGCGCGTATTCTTTTTCTGCGGGTCTATGCTCCGGCGCAAGCGTTGGAAATAGTGTAAATGTTCCGTTTTGGAACGCGGTGAGGTTCCTGTATGCTTCTGCCATTCTTTCTTTTGTCTGCGGCGACTCGCCGCCAATATTATCTAGGATTGCCGCCATACTGTTAAGAATGTCCGTAACGCGCTCCGGACTGTCAAGCTGCTCCCTGATTATTTTAACGCCGTCAAGGAAATCCGTACTGTGCGGGAACGGACGCGGCAATTCCTCCGGCTGGCGCGGATAGAACGAGTATACGTCGCGCGAAAGCTCGTCCTTTTCGTATTCGGGTATATAGTCAAGTTCACGTCGGGTCAAATACCGACCGTCGGCGATTAGCTCGTCTATTCTCCGCGCAACTTTGTTCCACGGCAGAATAACCTTGTCGTAGGGCATATGGTTATTTTCGCGGCTGTACGCGATACCTTGTCCGTCGTGCCACTCGTCGAACCCTGTGCGACCAAACCCGCCAATGCCGTATTCCTCACGGAGGAATTTAGCCTTTTCCTGAGCGGTATGTTCTTGCAGGAAGTAAGCGTAAATACGGAATTTGCCGTGTTGTATATCGCCGCCGCGCAACAAAACTGCGTCCGCTTCGTCCTGAGTAATAAAACCCGGACGCGCAGATGATACTGATTCGTCGGCAGTGAACACTATAAGTTCCCGCTGTAAGTCTGATAAACCGCTTAATGCCGTTCGCATAAGCCGGGCGGAGCTTTGGAAACGCAGAATGTCATTGTTTTGCTCGTAAGCGGCAGCAATTTTCTCAATTGCGTCTATAATATTCTGCAAGTTATCAGGATTTGTCAGAACCTCCGCGATTCGTTCCGTATCGTCCGGGAATCCTCCGCTGAACAATTCATTGTCCAGAAAAGCGTATGTGTCCTCCACCTCACGGCGCAAATACCACAGATTATCCGCAACGGCTTTAAGCTCGGTCCCACGAACTTTGTCAAGCTCGCTCTGCGGCATATAACGTCCTAAGTCAAGCAGCTCGCGGATTCGCGTTGCTGCTTGCTCCCACGATACGAGTGTCGCATTGCCGCCTAGTACCGTATCGCCTACCGCAATACGGATTCCGCTGTCGTCAAACCATATCGACACGCGATTGCCGCCGAAAATGAAACCTTTACCGCCTGTATGATACTCCGATTTTAGAAACTCCGCGTTTTCAGTAAGCGTGTGGTCTTTCTCAAAATACGCGGCTATGCGGAGCGGACTGTCTAACTCGTTGCCGCCGCTTGTCAGTACCTCGTCAATAATGTGTTGTGAAATAGAAAAACCGGAAAGCTGTTCGCTCTCCGGTTCTCCGAATATTGCCATTTGCTGTGTAACCGTGGGTAACTGCTTTAGGTGTATATCAGTTCGTCCAGTATCGTTTCCTCCGCGCTCGCCTTGATATTGTTCATCATTCCCACCCACTTCATCTGGTCGCTGGCTTTCAAGTCCTCCGTCACTCCCTGCGCCGCCGCTGTCCGCGAGATTATCTGCTCCAACCGCTCCGTCGCCGTTCGCTCGGTTTCCGTAAGGTGTTCGGTCAGTTTGCCCGCCGTCAGCAGATTCGCGAACAGGATTCTCCGGTTCTCTTTCAGGTATCTCTTTCGGAGTAGCGCGTACTTGCCAAGGGCTGTTTCGGTTTCCTCCGGTACGGTCAGGTTCGGTACTCTGTACTCGCCCGACATTCTGTATGTCAGTTCCATAATTGTTAATACTCCTTTGTTGTTGTTTTGTAGGTTCATTATAATCTAAATTTTGATTATACGCAAATGTGCGATTCAAATTATTTTCGCGGTTTTGCAGATTCAGCGCGACGGCGGCAATCTCGCGCAGACACATTTTCGCTATATCGCCTGTCGCGATACCCAACGCGTTAATAGTCTGCGGAGTATTGAAGCTCGTAACGCTCCGAAAAACCTCGGCGCCGAAATACCTGTCCGCGTCTATTCCGCACCGCGTCATAAGCATATACGCTACGCTATTTCTAATCGCGGCGCGGTATTCCGCGCTGACGCTATCCTCGTCCATATCCGCTAACGCGCTGTACTCGCGGAAGTCTAGTAACTCCGCAAGATAATCCGTGATATTATCGTCCACGGCATTATTCGCAGCCGACATCAAAGCGTTTGCTAAATCTGATTTATCACGCAATTCTCCGAACGAGTTCTCCAAAGTTTCTATCACATCGGTTTCATAGCGTTGCCGCATAGTCCAAATCGGAACGGCAGTAGAAAAGCGGGTTTCGTGAGTATCGCCTATATCGAAATAATGTTTTAGCCTGTACCCGCCGTTATGCTCGTCGTCGAACACGGCGATTCCGGTCGCTCCGCGATTGACCCATCTGCCGAACGGTTTGTTCCACTTCTCTATTTCAAGTACCGCTACCGCGTCCGGACGCTGAGCGTAAATCAGGATTAGCTCGTCAAAGCGACATTTATAATTCCGGCAAGCGGAACGCATAAACGCGGTCCACTCACCGGGACTTGCGGTAACTTGTAATATCGCGGATTCGTACAACGCTGTTATTCGCTGATATTTTGACGCCATATATTAATTCTCCTTTTTGGGTTAGTGAAATATTTCTTGACAACGTGCTTACAATGTGATATTATGCAATCGGGAGGAATCGCAATGAATACTAACATCAACATTCGCACGACTAACGAATTGAAAACCAACGCAAATGAAGTTTTGCGCCGCTTGGGGTTGGATATGTCTACCGCCGTAAATATTTATCTTACTCAGATAGTATACAAAAACGCTATTCCGTTTGAAATCTCGGCTCCGCCTCAACAGGCGGCTCAGCTTGGAGGTTGGGAGGGTAAAGTCAATATATCCGCTGACTTCAACGACCCGATGGAAGAATTTGAGGAACAATGAATTATTTACTTGATACTCACGTTGTACTATGGGCGGCGGCTAACTCAAAAGAGTTATCGGAAAACGCAAAGACAATCATACTTGATGCTAACGCTCCAAAGTATGTCAGCATAATTTCGGCGTGGGAGGTTGCCATTAAACTCGGAACGCATAAGTTGTACATCGACGGCGGGTTACCGGAGTTTTACCGAATGATTGACAATAACGGCTTTTATACAATCGGGATTGAACGCGAATATATAAGTCTGTTGGAACAACTGCCGCAGATTCACCGCGACCCGTTTGACCGTATGCTGATTGCCACCGCATTGGCGGAGGATTTTACTCTGGTTACAATCGACGAAAATATCCAAAAATACGACGTTCCGCAGTTGTGGTAACTTAATCGTAACGCAGCAAACCTCCGCAAGGTCATACCTTGCGGAGGTTTGCTGCGTCTTATGAATTTGTATAGATATTTTATCGCTCCAATGCTTTGCTGTCAATAAACCTAAGCATATTGCGGCACTGCTCTTTCAGCGCGTCCTGACGCCTTAGAATGTATCGGGCAGTGAAATCTCTCGGCTCCGGAACATCAAACGTCGCGGGAGGCTCGAACGGTATTTCTGCAATGGATTTCAGTAACTCTCGCTCGTTAAGTTTCCGTACTCGGAGCGGCTTGCCGATGTGGTTCATAAGTTCTGCAAAGTCGCGTATCAGCATATCTTTCGGACTTCCGCTCGGATAGCCGCGAGCTATTAGAGAGATGTTGTGGTCGAAAAACGGAGCTAACGACAAAATCACGCCTGTACTACCGTCACGCAGAACGCCGAAGTTGTTCTCGTGTCTGTCCATATTATAAATTAAACCGTCAAAATAGCACATTCCGACATATTGCTCCGCTAGATTTTCGCCTAAGCTCCGCAGGGTTTCATAGATTTCAACGTAGTCGGAAACATCGCCTATTATGCCTGCGGCGGGTTCAAAATCCACCTTAGCATTGTCGGTAAAGTCGCGGCTTTTGATAAATTCGCCTGCCGATTCGTACTCCGCTATTGGAAATCCCAACGATTTACCCAGTATAAACGCCAACAACTCCGAAAACAATTCTTCCTGTTTTCCGGCTTTGTACATATACCACTGACCGCTCTCTAAACGCCAGCACTTCTCAAAACTGCCTGTATTTGTGATTTCAGGCGTCCGGCTCGGCGGTTGGTCGAACGAATTGACATCGCCTGTCAGCGCAAGATTGTCAAACAAGTTTACCTTAAAACGAACGTCCTCGTAATTCAAAGTATCGTCGCTAAGCGGCTTAACCCAATAATTATCGGTAATCGTTGCGGCGTTGACCGTCAGAACGGACGTTAAATCATCTTTATGCGCCAATCGCAGAGCTTTTTTGAGTAACCTGGAATTAGCGCGGTGAGTGTCTACCGCTCATCGCCTGTACGTTGCAAGAACAGCGGCAGACGCGCCGGAACAATCGGCTCCACAATGCCGCCGACTATTCTCGCTATTGGTTCGTCCTTTGACAAAAGCAGTAAATCCTGCAACATAAAATTCCTCCGCTATCGTAATTATCTTGCTAAATCGTCCTTCTTAGGTAGGTCAATACGGAACATACGGCAGTAATCTTTTTGAGCTTCAAGCTCACATTCCGCAATTAGCGTTATAAACGCTTTGTCGTTGGGGTTATGCTCTCGTTGAGACGCTTTCAGAGCGTTTATATAATCCATTCGCAAAACAGGCGGAATTGATACTATCTGATAACCCCGATTTACAAGTATCAAGTTCATCAGCAACCTAGCCGTGCGTCCATTCCCGTCCTCAAACGGGTGAATGTCCGCAAGCCGCCGATGCGCGAGCGCGGCGAGTTCAACGGGGTGGAGCGTTCCGCGTTTGTCGTTCAACTCT
>JAISKY010000301.1 GCA_031260745.1 Oscillospiraceae bacterium | reverse complement strand
AGATTGAGTACGACGGCAAAACTCTGACGCTGGCTCAACTCGAACCGTATCATACGGACGTAAAAGCGGAAGTTCGCCGCTCGTCGTGGAACGTCAGAGCGGCGTGGTTCGAGACTCATAAGGAGCGGCTTGACAGCCTGTTCGACGAGCTTGTAAGGGTTCGGACGAAAATGGCGGAAACGCTAGGCTACAAGAACTATATCGAGCTTGGCTATTACCTAATGACAAGAAATTGCTACGATGCGGATATGGTCGCGAAGTTCCGCGCCGGAGTGAAAAAATATATCGTTCCGTTAGCCGAAACGGTCAAGGCTCAACAGGCGAAGCGACTTGGAGTAGACCATATTACGCTGTACGATAACGCGTTTGAGTTCCCGGACGGCAACGCGAAGCCTAAAGGAACTCCGGAGGAAATTTTCGCGGCGGGTAAACGTATGTACCACGAACTTAGCGCGGAAACCGCCGAGTTCATTGACTTTATGCTAGAGAACGAGTTACTGGACGTTTTGACGCGAAAGGGGAAGTCGGGCGGCGGCTATTGCTGCGAGATTCCGTTGTACGATTCGCAGTTTATTTTCGCGAACTTTAACGGAACGTCGGGCGATGTGGACGTGTTTACTCACGAGGCGGGTCACGCGTTCGCCGGCTATCGCTCCCGCGATGTCAGACCATACGAGCTTGCGAACCAACTGACTTACGAGGTCGCGGAAACGCACTCGATGAGTATGGAGTTTTTTACTCACCCGTGGATGGAACTGTTTTTCGGGGAGCAAACGGAAAAATACCACTACAGCCATTTATCTGACGCGCTTGTGTTTATTCCCTACGGTACGATGGTTGACGAGTTTCAGCATATCGTGTATGAAAATCCGGAGCTAACTCCGGCTCAAAGAAACGACGTTTGGAAAGAACTCGAAAGCGTTTACCGTCCGTATCTCGACCAGTCGGAAGTAGCGTTTTACCGCGAGGGTCGGCGGTGGCAGGCTCAGTCGCACATCTACGAACGTCCGTTTTATTATATTGACTATTGTTTGGCGCAGACTAATGCGTTAGCGTTTTGGACGCTTGACGGCAAGGACCACGCTGACGCGTGGGACAAATATATGAAGTTCGTTAGCCTCGCGGGAAAGAAAACATTTACGGAGCTTAACGAAATCGCCGGAGTCGGCAGTCCGTTTGACGAGCTTAGCCTGAAAGAGACGGCGGAAGCCGCCGCGAAATGGCTGGAGGAACACAAAATATGACGGACAAGAAGTTTTGGTCGGAGAAAATTCGGGGGCAAACTCCGTATACTGCGGGTGAGCAGCCGAAAATCGCGGATTTAGTTAAACTTAACACAAATGAAAATCCGTATCCTCCGTCGCCGAAAGTTATTCAGGCAATTAGAAAATCGGAGAACGGCGATTTGAGGTTGTACCCGCCCGTTATAAACGAATCAAACAGGTTTTGGGGTAATGGCTCGGACGAAGTTCTTGCGATGGCGTTTATTGCGTTTTTCAGCGGAAAGAGATTATACGCTCCGGACGTGACCTACAGCTTTTATCCGGTGTGGGCGAAGATGTTCGACGTTGACTACCATACGATTCCGCTTAACGAGGATTTTACGATTCCGGTAGAAAAGTTTTGCAGGTTTGACGGCGGGATTATTATCGCGAACCCGAACGCGCCTACAGGTCTGCTGTTGGGAGTTAACGAAATAGAGCGCATAGTCGCGACGAACTCGGAGAATGTCGTGATAATAGACGAAGCGTATATTGATTTCGCGAATGAACCGGGCGCGTCGGATTTACTTGACAAGTATCCGAATTTGCTTGTGGTTAAAACCGCGTCAAAGTCGTACTCGCTGGCTGGACTGCGCGTAGGCTGGGCTGAGGGTAACGAAAGCCTGATTGAAGCGTTGACTGTCGCGCGCGACAGCATAAACTCGTATACGTTGGACAGGCTTGCCGTCGCGGGGATTAAAGCCGCGTTTGGGGACAGGGAATATTTCAAAACTCAAAATGAAAAGGTAATCGCGACAAGGGAGCGAACTAAGGATATACTGCGTCAGCTTGGGTTCGGCGTTACGGACAGTCAGGCTAACTTTGTGTTCGCGGCTCACCCTAAGTTCCGCGGAGAGGATTTGTACAAAAGTTTGCGTAAGCGCGGGATTTTGGTACGGTGGTGGAATCTGCCGCGTATCAACAATCATCTGCGGATTACCATTGGCACGGATGAACAAATGAATCGCCTGTTTGCGGCGTTGCGAGAGGAAATTATTGGTGGAAATTAGACTTATTACAAATAATAAAAAAGACTATTTGGAGTTACTTTTGCTTGCGGACGAGCAGGAAAATATGATTGACAAATACCTTGAACGGGGAGATTTGTTCGCGTTGTATGACGGTGAACTGAAAAGCACGTGCGTCGTGACTGACGAGGGCGGGGGAGTGTTTGAACTGCAAAGTCTGGCGACTTACGAGAAATTTCAACGACAGGGTTTCGCGACAAAATTGATAGAGTATATTCGCGAGTATTACTCCGGTACCGGCAGAACTTTAATTGTCGGTACCGGAGATACTCCGACAATCGTGTCGTTTTATGAACGGCGCGGGTTTAGGTTTTCGCGCCGGATAGAGAATTATTTTCTTGAACACTACGACAACCCAATCATAGAAGACGGAGTTCAACTTACGGATAAAGTGTACTTTTCGATGAGTTTGTAAGTTGATTATATAAATTACTGAAAGGCGCAAAATGGGCGATTTGACAAAACGATGTTGGGTTGAAATCTCGCTTGATAATATCGCGTACAATTACCGGTTGCTGAAAGCAAAATCCGGTTGCCGTATATGCGGGATTGTTAAGGCGGACGCTTACGGTCACGGAGCGGTAAATGTGGCTAAACGCTTGAAAGCCGAGGGCGCGGACTTTTTCGCGGTCGCGACAATAGACGAGGCGGTTGAGCTTCGCGACGCCGGGTTTTTACAGGACGAGTTACTGATACTGGGCTATACGCCGCCGGAGTACGTTTCGGAACTTGCCGAGCGCAATATAACTCAAACGGTGGTTTCACTTGAAGCGGCGGCGGAGTACAATTCTAAATTAAAAACTAAAAATTATAAATTACGCTGTCATTTGAAGATTGATACGGGTATGACGCGCTTCGGCGTTGAGGAAAGCGGAATTGCTGACGCTTTGAGTTACTCTGAGTTGGAGTTTAGCGGCGCGTTTACGCATTTGCCCGTTTCCGACGAGCCTGACGTCGAAAGCGTAATGTACACTAAAATGCAAATTGAGCGGTTTCGGCAAATCGCGGAGCCTTACAACTTCCGTACGCTGCATTGCGCGAACAGCGGGGGAGTATTATTACATAGAGATAGCTATTTGGCTCCGTTTAATATGGTTCGTCCGGGAATTGCGCTGTACGGACATTTTGCGGGCGCGGACGAGCTAAGACCCGGTATGACGTGGAAAACTAGAGTTTGTCAGATTCGGGAGATTGACGCGGGAACTACGGTCGGCTACGGCAGAACGTGGCTGGCGAAGCGTTCGACTAAGGTCGCGGTGCTTAGCGTCGGGTACGCGGACGGACTGAACCGTGGTCTGTCGAACAGGGGAGAGGTCTATATAAACGGCGCGCTCGCTCCGATAATCGGGCGAGTGTGTATGGACTTGACTATGATTGACGTTACCGACGTTCCGGGCGTGATTGTCGGCAGCGAAGCGGAGATTTTCGGAGAACACGTCTCCGTTGCCGAAACCGCGGAGAAACTTGGCACGATTACTTACGAGCTTCTGTGCAACGTAAGCAAACGCGTGCCGAGATTATATAGCCGTATCGGATAAGTACAAAATTCCGACGGAAATCGACATAATGATTGTGTAGAATTTGCACTTGTATTTTTATTTAAGTTGTGCTACACTATTGTTAAATGGATTTTAGGAGAATGAATTATAATGTTCAGTAAGGTAAAGTCCCTTTTCGGGACGCAGGATATGACGGTCGGGAAGCCGTCAACTTGTCTGTGGAAGTTCGCAATCCCTATGCTAATCAGCAATATCGCGCAAATGTTATACTCCGCGGCGGATATGGCTATCGTCGGCCGTATAGTCGGCGACGGCGCGTTGGGCGCGGTAGGCGCGACAGGCTCAATAGCTAACCTGTTTCTGGTGTTCCTTATGGCGGTCGGAGCCGGAGTAACGGTTATGGTGGCGCAGTATTTCGGCGCGAAGGACAACGAGCGGTTAGGCAACTCAATCGGCAACGCGTTTACTCTGATGATTATTTTGAGTATTATACTCACGGCGGTTGCTTTACCGCTAACCGGACCGATGCTTAGAGTAACCCAAACAAACGACGATATTTTTGATATGGCGTATATTTATCTTCTTATCCTGTTTATCGGTACGGCGGCAAACGGATTTTACAATGTGATGAGCGGTATTTTGCGCGGTCTCGGCGATTCGGTATACCCGCTGATTGTGCTTTTGATTGCGGCGGCGTTGAATATATTTCTTGATATTTGGCTCGTTTCCGTTTGGAACGCGAGGTGGGGCGAGGTAGCCGGAGTCGCGGGCGCGGCGGTCGCCACGGTTATCTCACAGATATTCTCCGCGGTTGCGTGTACTTGGCGGGTTTTGAGAATGAAAAATCTGTTCTCGATTACAAAGGCGACGCTGAAACTGCAAAGCGTGATTGTAAAACAAATCGTGAGACTTGGACTGCCAACGGGGATTCAGATGGCGGTTATGTTCCTGTCGAACATTGTAATGCAGCCGTTTATGATGGCGATGGGCAGTACCGTAGTAGCCGCTCAGGTCGCTACGATGCGGGTTGACGGATTTGCGGTTATGCCGTGTCAGGCGTTTTCAAACGCGGTAAGTACATACACGGGTCAAAACATCGGCGCGGGTAAGATGGACAGAGTGAAAAAGGGCAGTACGACTACGTTGATAATGAGTATGAGTTTCTCGATTGTAATGGTTACAGCGATTATGATATGGGGAAAATACCTGTTTGCGCTGTTTTCAAAAACCGACGACCTGATAAATATGGGTATGGGCTTCATTCAGATAATGATTCCGGCGTATATTATTATGTCGGTTAATATGACCTATAACGGAGTAATGCGCGGTGCGGGAGACTCGGTCGGTACGATGTGGATTTCGCTGTTGATGAATGTAATTCTGAAGATTCCGATTACGCTTATACTTATATTCGTTTCAAAGACGGACGAACTGGGCAAGTTCCCTGCCGGCAATCCGGATATGTTTATGTGGGGAATGGTTATTTGTATGGCAATCGGTTTGGTGATTACGCTTAGTTACTATCGTTTGGGCAAGTGGAAAAATAAGGGCGTCGTAGGCAGCCCAGCGTAAAATTGCCGATTCCGTACCTACCTCAAAAAAATAATAGGAAAAGTAAAAAAGTGCTTGACAAATGATTCCGGGCTGTGTTATGCTATAGAAAATTGAATATTTCGGGACTTGGTTATGGAAGTCGGGTGAGCCTTATGGCG
>JAISKY010000296.1 GCA_031260745.1 Oscillospiraceae bacterium | reverse complement strand
TCTCAAGTACCTACTTACCAGGGAACCTATGAACCTTAAAAAAAATATGTCTGCCAAAATTAAGTCCGAAAGTCTCGAAGACAACAAACCTGTTGTTGCAAAAGATGCCATTGTTGCTTCTGGTGGTGTTGGAAATGTCAGAATCCAAATTGGCACCAGGTCCGTAAAAAAAGCAGAAAACTCCAATCTCCCCCCTGTCTGCTTCGCCGACGTCCCCCCTCCGAGATGGGGGCTTTGCGTCCCCCCCCTTCCGAGCGAGGGTTTTTGCGTCCTCCCCCCTCTGTGAGGGGGGTAGGGGGGGAGTAACCCAAATAGAACTCAAACACGACGTTTCGGTGGTCATTACGTCGATTCCGGTTTTGTAGTCTAGCGACAGCGAATCAAGCCCCGGTCCGGCGAACTCCAGAATTTTGTTTTTAACTCTGCCGTCCGGGAATAGCTCCCCGCACATCGAAATAGCGACGTCGTGAGGCCCTACGCCTTTTGGCAGTTTACCCGTAACCCAGACGAGTACCACGTCGGGCGCGTCAACGTCGTATGTATCGCCCAATAGCTGCTTGACAAGCTCACCGCCGCCCTCGCCGATTCCGAGCGTTCCCAACTGCCCGTAGCGCGTATGGCTGTCGGAGCCTAAAATCATCTTGCCGGGAGCGGCGAGGTTCTCGCGTATGTACTGATGGCATACCGCCTCGTTAGGCGCGACGTAAGTGCCGCCGTATTTTTGAGCCGCGCTGAGTCCGAACGCGTGGTCGTCGGCGTTAATAGTACCGCCGACGGCGCACAGACTGTTGTGGCAGTTTGTAAGCACATACGGCACGGGAAATTTCGTCATTCCTCCCGCTCTGGCGGTCTGTATAATACTGACGTAGGTTATATCGTGCGACATCAGCGCGTCAAAGGTAACGCGAAACTTGCCCTCCGCGCTTCCGGGCTTATTGTGAGCGTTCAGAATCTGATACGCCATAGTGTTATTGCGTTCGCCGGATTGTCCGGTTTTAAGCTCGCCGCCTACTAACGCGGCGGGTTCGGCGTGATATTTTACCATTTTTATTTATCCTCGTTTCGATTGCGATTTAATGTTAAAATATTAACACATAACTCCCGAATTGTCAAGCGGTGTATGGCGTTTAATTTGCAATACAACGATTAATATTCAGCGGCGAAAAATCTGCGAAGCCCCTTGTGGCTTCGCAGATTTTTACCATTTGATTCTGTTGTAACTCCGGTTACGCTTTGTAGGAAATTGACTTGACGTTTACGCCAAATCTGTTACGCAGAGTTTCGAGAGTTTCGGGGTTTTCAAGACGCGCCGGGTCGTACGTCTTGATTGACGTGTAATCTTGCAGGAACGCCGACCAACGGCTAAGTCCGCCCACATCATAGACCTCTGATTTTTTAATCGCGGTCAGTTTATGCGGAGCAAACTTCGGGATATTCACAAGACACTCGCCGTGAACTGTAAATTCATCGTTGTAAACGGTGAACTTAACTTCGCCGCTGCGGACGTAAAGCAATTCGCGGTATTTCGGGAACTTAACCCACTCCGCGGAGAATCCGGGTTCCAGTTCCGCCATAGCCAGCTCGGTAACTCCCGCGTTTTCCCAACGCTCGATAAGAACTTTAACCGTCGCGCCGTCGAATTTGTACTCGGCAAGCGGGCGGCTTGGGTTACGGACGGGAGCGAATTGCTCAATCGGGACTTCCTTGAATACGGGACGCTCGCGGAACGAGAAATCGGCGGCCGGACGAGCTTTCATAAACTCCGGGTCCTCTGCCAGTTCAGGCATTTTGTCTTTGAGCTTCGTCGAGTATGCCGCGTCGTCGCACGAACTCAGGTTGTGCGCGATTAAGCGATACTTTGTGTCCTCTAAGAACGCCATACCGTGAGCCTGATTAGCTTGCAGATGCAGAATGTCGCCGGCTTTTGCCAACGCTTTCTTACCATCCATATAGACCCACATTTTACCGCTGTCGATGAAGAATGTCTCGTAACCGACAAGGTGTTCGTGAGCCATATTGCTCTCGTCAGGGTTAGCGCCGTCGGGAATCTTCTTCATAATAGACGCGGTTACCAGGAAAGTCCTGTCCGCTCCCTCCGGCAGTACGATTGTACTTTGTTCCTCCGCGACGCGACCGTCGGGCATTTTGACCTCGACCGGATAAATCCAACTGCTGGCGCGGTCGTTTAGGTCAATTACGTACTCGTTTTTCATTTGTATTTGCTCCTTTCAATTTTTAATCGAAATAATAAGGTTGCGAAAGGGGATAGCGTAAGGCTACCCCCAAAGCGTAGAATCAACCGAAACGCGCGGTGAAATCATCGTACGCGTTTTGATAAATCAATAGACATTCGTCCCAACCGAGCTGTTGCAGTCCGGATACATACGATTCCCACTCGCTTAACGGCTTCGTGCCGTCTACAAACAGCATATAGTTTTCAGCGATGTAAGTCGCGATGTCGGCGTTTAGCGTCGCAACGCGCGAGTTATTCTCCGCGGATAGGGTTATCGACGTCGGCCACTGCATTGAGCCGTCGTATTTGTAATCGTCCCAATACGCGTGGTAGGCTTTGAATACTTCGCCGCCGGGATACGCGTAACTTCTGGTGCGGATTGTTATTCCGCCTTCAAGTACGTCGTCCATCGTGTGCTGTAACAGCGCCCACGAGGTTCCGGACGGGTGCTTGACCAACAAGTCGGTCAACTGAGGTTCGCCTTTTTCGTTGAACGTAAAGGTATTACCCTCTACGCCGTAGTTCGAGTCAAACGCTCCTTCTTCGCTGTAGAACCAATCGCAATATGACGCGAGCAAAGGAATATTCTCACAGTCCGCGCTGATTCCCCACGAACCGATAGAAACCCAAGTACGTACGTCGCCGAGATGGAACACCTGACCGGCTTCGAGTACCGGCTTATGCAACGGTACCCACGTCGCGTTCGGGTCGTCGTTGTTGATTCCGCTGTAGTCGTTAGCTTCACCGGCAATCATTCCGATAACGCCGATAGTACCGTCAAGAATCCAGTTAACAACATTCGGGTTGCCGGCATACGCCATCCAGTCGGGCAGGAAGAAACCTTCGCTGTACCACTGGGCTAACATTGTCATATACTTCAGGTCATTTGAACCGGACTGCGCGAACTGAACTTTACCGTTTACGAGGTATTTGCCCGGCGCGCCTACATAGGCGGTCATCGTATCGAACGCGCTGAACGTGTTATGCGGGTCAAGCGAGTTAAACAGGAAGTACGGAGATTCCGCTCCCATTTCCGTCTTGAAGCGATAAAGCATATCGTGCAAATCGTCCATAGTAGCTATGTCGTCGTTGGTAAGTCCAAGACGCTCAAGCCAGTCGCCGCGTGTGGCTGTACCGTCGCGGGTGGTGTACTCGGATTCCAAGCACAGGAACGCCTGAATCGTTTCAGGATACGGCATAATCTGCGCCAGTACGTTTCTGTCCTCGGGGTGATTGAACGCTTCGTAGTAATAGTTGGGGAAGTATTCTCTATAATCGTAAAGATTGGCGATAAAGCCTTCCTCAAGACCGGTTTGAAGCGGAGGCGGATAGTACATCGTGATGCCGGAAATCATATCGTCGAGGTCATCGCTCGCGAGCGAAATCGCGAAACTTTCCATACGCGACATAAACGGAACATCGTTATACTGAATGTAAACGCCGGTTTTGTCGCGAAGCATCGTCTGGTAAGGCATCGTCGCAACGCCTTCAAGCGGTACGTCCTGCACGACTACCGAGGAGTACGTGTAAGTAAACACATTTTCCTCCGTGGTCAACGGCAATTCGTATGTGTAGTGTTCAAGCGGAATACCGTCGTCACCGATTGCGTAGGTAGCATATTCGGTGCTGACCGTATTATCGTCCTCCTCCGGCGGAGCTTCGTCGCCGCCGTTATCCGTACCCGCGGCAGCGGTAGCTGTCGGAGCAGCGGTAGCCGTCGGAGCGGCGCTCTGAGTCGGCGTAGTTTCACCGCCGCCTCCGCACGCCGCGAATAACGCGGCTACCATCGCAAAGACAAGCAATAGCGCAAGTCTTTTCTTCATAACTTTTTCCTCCCATATATTTTGCTTTTTTGAATAACGATTTTTAGTCTATGTCAATCAACCGAAACGCGAACTGAATTCCTCGTACGCGTTCTGATAAATCATAAGGGCTTCGTCCCAACCCATCAGGTGCAAACCGTCAACATAAGCGTCCCATTCGGTCAGCGGCTTCGTGCCGTCAACGAACAACACATAGTTTTCGGAGATATACGTACCGACGTCAGCGCCAAGTTCCGCGATTCTCGCGCTTCCCTCCGGGGATAGGGTTATCGCGGACGGCCACTGCATCGTACCGTCGTATCTATAGTAGTTCGGGTCGTCCCAAAACGCGTGGAACGCTTTCAGATTCTCACCGCCGGGAAGCGCGTAGGTGCGCGAACGCTGTGTAACTCCGCCCTCCATAAAGTCGCAGATTGCGTATTGAATCAACGCCCAGGACATTCCGCGCGGGTGATTGATAATGAAATCGGTCAGTTGAGGCTCGCCCTTATCGTTGTATGTAAAGGTTTCACCCTCAACGCCGTAGTTCTCGTAGAAAATGCCCTCGGGACTGTAGAACCAGTCGCAGTACGTGGCGAGCAACGGAATATTCTCGCAGTCCGCGCTGATTTCCCACGAACCGCCGGACAGCCATGTACGCACATCGCCTAAATGGAATGTCTGTCCGGGTGTAAGAACCGGCTTATGCAACGGTACCCAGTACGCGTTCGGGTCAACATTGTTGATTCCGGAGTAGTCGTTGGCTTCACCGGGAATCATTCCCATCATACCGAAAGTTCCGTCAAGAATCGTGGGCAGCGACGTAGTATTAGCGCCGTGTTCAAGCCAGTTCGGTAAAAACAATCCTTCGTTATACCATTGGTTAAGCATTGTCATAAAGCTCTTGTCCTGATTTCGCGAAAGCGTAAACTGAACATTCCCGTTGTCAATAAGCGTAAACGGGAATCCCGTAGGCAATGTCGTTACCGTGTCGTACGCGCTGAAGAAATTGTAGGTGTCCAGCGAACTAAGCAGGAAATACGGACCCGCCGAACCCATCTCGTTTTTGTAGCGAACCAACACGTCGTGAACGTCCTCAACCGTTATAATGTCGTTGTTTGATAAGCCCAAACGGTCAAGCCAGTCGCCGCGGGTCGCCGTACTGTTACGCGTGACATACTCCGATTCCAAGCACAGGAACGAGAAAATCGTTTCCGGATAGGGTATAATGTTCGCTATGACATTAATATCCTCCGGGTGATTGTTCGCGTCAAAGTAATAGTTGGGGAAATAGTCCTTGTACGGATAGAGATTTACTAGGAAATTCTCGTCAACGAGTTTCTGCATCGGGGTACTTCCGAACATCGGCATACTGGAAAACAAATCCGTCAGGTCGTCGCTTGCAAGCGCGATTGATGCGTTTTCCCAACGCGACATAAAGGGAATAACAACGTACTCGATAATTACTCCGGTTTTCTCTCTCAACCCGGCGAAGTACGGAACTGTTCCGACGCCCTCCGGCGGTAAGTCCTCCGGGATAATCGACGAATACGTATAACTGAACGATTCGCTTGAAGTCGTCAGCGGCAGTTCGTAATCGTATAATTCATACAAAATACCATCTTCGTCAACCTCATAAGAAGCGTATTCGGTGGTTATTGTACCTTCGTCCTCTTCTTCCGGCGGAGTTTCTCCGCTGTCGGTAGCGACCGGAGCCGTACTAGCGGACGGAGCAGCGGTAGCCGTCGCGTCAGGAGACGGCGAGGTACTGCCGCCGCTCCCGCCGCAAGCGGCGAACATCGCGGCTATCATTGCCAATGCGAGCAATAACGCCAATTTTTTCTTCATAATTCTTCCTCCCATTTGTTGTTAATGTTCTATGAACAACTATTTAATACTATTCTAACACAAATTATTAAGGTTTGTCAAGTCATATAAGCAAAATCCGCATTAAACCAACAGAATAAAGACTGGCTGACGTCGTTTTGCATAACGCAAAATGAGCAATGTAAACATTGGATTTTATTGAACAAACCGCATTGATAGTCGATTAACTGTGCGTATATTCTCTGAATTGCTGCCCGCAATAAGGTTAATCAACTGCAATTTGGTTATTATTTATTGCTATAATCAAAATGCACAAAGCAAGTGACGAAAAATTTGTGAAAAATCACAGTATACAAGCTGACGACAATGTGATATAATAGAAACCACTAAATACTAAAAAAACGATGGAGGCAATTAAGCTATGTCAAGCGTAAGCCTTAAAGGCATTTACAAAAAGTACGGCGGCGGCGTCGTCGCGGTATCCGATTTCAACCTTGAAATCGAGGACAAGGAATTTATTATTCTGGTCGGACCGTCAGGTTGCGGAAAATCCACCACCTTGCGTATGATTGCGGGTCTGGAGGAAATAACTCAGGGAGAATTATTAATAGACGACCGTCTTGTAAACGATGTTCCGCCTAAAGAGCGCGATATTGCGATGGTGTTCCAGAACTACGCTCTTTATCCGCACATGACCGTGTTTGAAAATATGTCCTTCGGATTGAGAATCCGTAAAATGCCCAAAGACGAAATTCGCCGCCGCGTTGACGAGGCCGCGAAAGTTTTGGAAATCTCCCACTTGCTTGACCGTAAACCGGCCGCGCTGTCAGGCGGACAACGTCAGCGTGTCGCGTTAGGTCGCGCCATTGTCCGTAACCCAAAGGTATTCTTGCTTGACGAGCCTCTTTCAAACCTTGACGCGAAACTCCGTACCGCGATGCGCTCGGAATTGATTAAGCTCCATACGAAGCTCGCGACTACATTTATATATGTTACCCATGACCAGACGGAAGCAATGACAATGGGTACGCGTATCGTAGTTATGAAAGACGGTTACATACAGCAAGTCGCGGCTCCGCAGGAACTGTATGAAGAACCCGCTAATCTTTTCGTCGCGACGTTCATCGGTACGCCTCCAATGAATACAGCCGAGGGAACAATCACCGACGACGGAACCAAAACGTGGCTTAGCTTCGGCGGCTCCGCTAAGATTGCGCTCCCCGAGTTCAAGGGTCGTCAGCCCAACGTATTATCCTATAACGGTCAGAAAGTTACGTTTGGTATCCGCCCGAACTTTATCTATGCCGACCAGGAATCTATTGCCTCAAACCCGGACCATATTATTGACGTTAATGTCGAGCTTACCGAGCTTCTCGGCGCGGAAACCAACCTGTATTTCTCCGTCGGAGATATTCAGTTTACTTCCGTTGTTCCGACCGGTTCAGTAAATTGTAAGATGGGCGACAAGATTAAACTTAGCGTTGATACTTCTAAGATTCACCTGTTTGACCCGGAGGACGA
>JAISKY010000294.1 GCA_031260745.1 Oscillospiraceae bacterium | reverse complement strand
TCGGGGTACGGATTTTCCCACTCCGTAGTGTCCACGGCTTTTTCAGGTTCTTTATACGCGATTACGTATTTGCTGAAATGGTTAACTGTGAACGTAACACGACCGTTGCTGTAAGTACCCGCTATCGCAATAAGTTCGCCGTCATCCGCGAGATAGTATATTTTGATATTTTCGGCTTTTTCACCCGATTTCAGCGTATACGGTATGGAAATCTTAACTATTCCTCCGTTGAAATTGCTTATTGCCGAACCTCCGGACATTACCGTGAAATCGTAGACGGGTCGGTCGCCGACCGCTTCCTTTTGAGCCGCCGTAAGTTTCTCCGTATCGACGGTTTCAATTGAAATATCCACCGAAGCGCCCTTAGCCGAACCGGATATTGCAGCTAACGCCGCGCTGTCGAGCGTCATTGTTCCGATTGTGGTTTCGACCGTCAGCGCAAGGTCTTTCTTGCCGGCTATTGCCCGGATTCCAGAAGTGTCAATCTTAGTGACCGCCGAACTTGCTTTTGTTCCGCTCTCCGCGCTCACTACGAGCCGAACTTCCGCGGCGACATCCTTTTCTCCTTTGGCGACAGCCTCGTCAACAGCCTTCTGAGCCGTCTCAATCGCGTCAGCCATATCGTCCGCGCTTACGGAAGCTGTCAATTTGCCGTTGCTGTCAACCGTTCCCTTGACCGTTACGGTTTCACTTGCAACGAGTTTCTTTTCTTCTCTTGTCACGGTAATTTTGTAGGATTTTGTGGTTTTCCCGTCCTCGGCGGTAACTTTTATCGTGAATACATTTTCACCCTCGTTGAGATTTTTCTTACCCGCGCCATCTACGGTCGCTTTGCTGTTGTTAGCTGTCGCGCTGATTGTAATACTCGTCACGCTGTTCTCAACAGTCGCGGAATAGCTTATCACGTCAGCCTTAAACGCCGGACTTAGAGCGCCGACGCTAATCGTCAGCGATTTCAAAGACGCGTCCGATTTTCCGTCGTCGCCTAAACCTTTCGGCGTACCGTTCGGGAACGCGGCTTCCCACGCGGATTGCTCTTTGGTGTAGTCGTCGGTATAGTGCCACACGATTGTGTCGCCGTCTTTGATTGTGTAGTCGTTCAGACCTCGCCCGGGGTGAGTTCCTCCGACCATATACATCCAGCCGCTGTTCGGTCCGTTGTCGAACTCGGCTAATTTAACGCCGCTCTTGGTAATCGACGCAACGTAGTTGTTATTATCTCGGATATTCGCGGTAAGCCCGGCGGCTTTGAGCGCGGCGTTAAAGACCTCCAGAACTTTGGTTTCGCTTTTACCCTCGATTGTCACAGTAGTCATAGGAATCCAGTCAACGTACTTGCTGTGCTTATCCGCTGAATCGTGAACGCTGTCGCCCACAAGCCGGAAATTGACTTTCATCGAAGTATTTTCAAGTTTCTTGACAGTTAAATTGAATTTAAGTTCCTTTTTCTCTGCTTGCGTAGTTATTGTCGCTGTCAGAGTTACGTTTTCGTCTTTTTCCGCGTATTTAGGACGAGTTACAATTCCGCTCGCGGTAATGACGTTTGCATTGCTTGATTTCCAACTAATCGTCACGTCGTTCTCGCCGAACGTCGGCAGACTCAAATCTTCAATAACGCCGTCGCTCTTTGTGTTACCACCTTTGATTGCGTTCCACGTTAACGCCGTCGCTGCTAAGTCTACCGCTTCCTTGTCGGTCACTGCCGAACCCGAAAGCGTTCCCGTGTCGCTCATATCGTAGAGAGTGTTTTTGTTATTCTTGTACCTGTCATACGCTACTAATGCATACGCCGCTTGCTCCGTTGCCATTTGGTTGACGCTGTTTTCGCGCTTGAAACCGCCGCTTGAGTTGTCGAAATATGTCAACAGCGCGGCTATATAATTTTTCCCGCCGTAATCAGCCGCGTCGAGTTTCAATGCAGACAGCGCGACGATTATCTGCGCGTTACCTTCCACATCGCTGACCGGCTGATTCTTCAGCCACGTCAACGCCTTGTCTACTGCCGTTTTGACGTTAGCTTGTGAATAGTACTTCGCGAGCGTCTGAATAGCCATCGCTGTACCGTCAACGTCCGGGCTTGCGCCGCCGGCTACGTTCCAACCCTGATTGTTTATCAGTTTGCCGATAATATAGTTGACATATTGGCTTGTATCGCCCGGATAACCCTTTGAGTTCAGAGCTATCAGCGCAAAGACCTGATTGTTCAGACTTCCCGTATTATTACTGCTGAATGATTTGAACGCCGCTGTCAGGTTGCGTCCCTTGTAATTACTCGCGTCAAGTCCGAGCGCAGACACCGCGAGCGTCACACGCGCCCAATCTGTTACGGATTTAATCGAAGTCCCAACGGGAGTGGGAGCGTTCGTAGGTTTAGCGAGTTCCGTATCAAGCGCGGTAAGATACTTATTATTCCACGCAGTATCGTTCTTGTTAGCTCTGGCTCTGGCAAGTATCGCCCACTCTCCGCCGACAGAACCTACAATAGGCTCCGTGGTATGCGACAAGATGTACGACAACGCATCGTCTTTAGCTTTTTCCCAATCGGATTCGGCAACAATAGTTTTCGGCTTAACCGTCACTTGTACGTTAAGTGTTAACGGACTTACGATATAATTTCGCAAAATTTCCGGTTTCGGCGTAAATGTTACGCTATGTTCGCCGGACTTTACCAAAACCGTATTAGGAAATGTCCACGCGAACGTACCGTATTCTGACGTTCCGGTTAGTTTGGAATCAGAGAGTTTTGCGCCCTCGTCTACTTCGCTCGCTGTCGGTCGGTCGGAGATAGTCAGATTAGCCTTGTTAATCGTCATTGTTCCGAGCTTAATTCCGTTCGCCGTCACATCATAACTGCCCGCATTAGTCGGAGGGGTTACGGACTTCGTGTAGTCGGCGCCCTCATACTTAACGGTTATAGTTCCGAGTTCTAATCCGGGTTTAGCCGTAACCGCGCCAACAGACTGCGGCGAACCATTGTATGTCAGATTTGTCGGAATCGTATAGATAAAATTATCAGCTTCGGGGTCGGCGATACTAACCGTGACTGTGTAATCCGCCTTTGTCTTTCCGTCCTCAGCTGTAATAGTGAAACGCCAAACAGAACCTACACTCGTAATTGTACTGATTATCGCCTTGCTGTCTTTTTGAATTCTGAAACTACCCGGGGTTACAGTCGTTCCATACGGCAGCGTAACTGCGTAAGCGTTATCGCCGCTTCTCGCGGCAGTAACTCCCGCGACTTCAACGCGGCTCACGCCCGTATAACGCGATTTCGGATTCGGGTCGTCCAACGAATTCAGCATAGAGAGTAACACGGATACCGCGCCCTGCGAACTGTTGAGGTTCTTCAAAACCGTCATAGCTCCGTCGTAAGCGCCGCCTACGTTGTACTTAGCGATGGAGGACGCCGCGCGGATTTCCGCGACTTTCCGCGTCAGCGCGTCTTTGTTGGCGAAAGTTGACTCTTTAGCTTGACTCTCCGCGCTGCCGCCAATATCCGCTCCCAGACCGACGCAAGTGTATTGCCAACGCATTACGTCGCCGTCTTGGAGTATGTGTTCGCCCGCGCCTTGATTGCCCAATATGTTGTTGACACTGAACATCCAACCGGATTGTGGTCCTTCGTCTTTTTCGCTTAAAAAGTTTGTGTATGTCGGAGTTGCGCCAGTATACGTCGGGTCGTAGATGCTTGATATGTAGTTGACAGTACCGCCATACGGATACTGTATGCCCGGATACTTTTGCTTCAGTAAATCAATCAGCGCCTGACCCGCGACCGTACCGCTCTGAATAGTAAATAACGTCGGCTCGACGATATACTGACCGTTTACCGTGAACTTCTCCACGGACACCGTTACGGTTATATTATCGCCTGCCGCGAATACCGGGGACGACAGAATCGGCGTTAACGCCGTTACCAACGCGAGAGCTAACGCTAATAGCTTTTTGATTTTCTTCATTCTGTTTTCTCCCCATATAATACAGTAGTTCGCGTTTTGTCGGAAGCGGAACACCGCTTCCGACAATTTACTTGTTTCTAATCCAAATGCGCCGCCAAACGTCCGATAAGCATAGCGTCGTTTGCGTCGATAACTCCGTTGCCGTTCATATCGCAAATGCCTGTTACTTCCTCGGTGAGCGTGTCCAACCCGGCGGCGGCGCGTCCTACGAGCATTGCGTCGTTCGCGTCTACGAGCGCGTTGCCGTTAGTATCGCCTTTTACCACGTCGCCTATCAGATAGTCGCTGAAGTGCGATGTGTCGAACGTCACAAAGCCGTCGTAGTAACCGCTGCCCGCGATGCGGCTCAGAGCAGTGCCTACAACATTATAGACCTTTTTGTTCGCGAGAATTTCATCGCCGACCTGCGTATACGGTAACTTTACGCTTACCGAACCGCCCGCGCCGAAGCTCGAAACGTCGCCGCCGTTGATTTTCAGACTGAACACCGGGCGCGAGTCCAACGGAGCCGCCGCCTCTATCGTAACGCTTACCTCGTCGCCGTTCAGCGCCGCCAACGCGGCTAACGCCGCGTAGTTGAACGTCAGTTTGCCGAGTTCCGCGTCTACCGTCAGAGTTTTACCCTCGCCGATTTCGGATAACAGCGATTTCGGCAGGAGCGCGGAATTGTTCTCCGCCGTTATCGTGCAGTCGCCGTTCTCGTCGATTGTCAGGTTCGACACCTCTATGGTCGGAGGAGCGTTTTGCGGAGCGACTACCCTGTAATCGTCGCCCTCTACAAGCGTTAAGCCGGAAAGTTTCAGCGTTACGCTTGACGTTATCGTCAGAATTTCGCCCGCGCTAACTATGTCGCCGCTCTTCAGGGAAGTCGCGCCCCGACTAACGGAGAGCGTGCCGTTAGCCGGATTAGGAAAATTTATCGTATACGCGAACGTCGCGAATACGCTCGAGGACGGTGTTACCGTTACCTCCGACAGACCCTGAACGTCCGTAAGTTTTACGCCGTCAACCCAGATTTCGTCGATAACGTAACCCTCCGAGGTCGCCGCGACCGTGTACGCGCCGCCCTCCGCAGGCGTGACCGCGCCGCCGTAACCCGCCGACGTTTGTACCGGCGGCGCTATGCCGTACAGCGCGAGGAACGCCGCGTTGACCTCCGACTGCGACGCGTTCAGCTTTGTCGCCGCCGTCAGCGCGCCGGAGTACGATTTGCCCGCCGCGCGAAGCTCCGCGATTTTCCAAGTCAGAGCGTCTTTGTTCGCGAGGTTCTTTAAGTCGTTGCCCAAACTGAGCGTATACTGCCAACGAACCACGTCGCCGCTTTCGAGCGTCTGCGCCCAAGCGCTTATGTTGGGGAAATCGTTATTTACGGCATATTGCCAACCCGAACCCGCGCCCTCGTTTTTCTCGCTCAGGTAATCGGCGTAGTAACTGCCCGTAAAATCGGGATTTCCCGCATACGACGGGTCATAGATACCTCCCGCGTAACCGGGGCCGCTTGATCCGTTGTGGAACAGCGGAATTTCCGCGTCGGGGAACGCCAGCGCCAGCGCGACTTCTAACGCCTGTCCTGCGGTTGCGCCGGTGGGTAGTGTCACTTGCGTCGGTACGACAATGTATGCGCCGTCAATCGTGAACTTTTCGACAGCAACCGTTACATTGATTGCGCTGTTGCTTGTACCACCGCTGATTAACGCGATAATTTCAGCGAGAGCGTTGTTATTTGCGCTGTTTATCGTTTGCTCATCATCAGCGTTTTCGATTGCCGTAACCGCTGTGTTGTAGATTCC